>NZ_JAHUTH010000047.1:0-46675 GCF_025376855.1 Variovorax endophyticus | reverse complement strand
GTCGGTGACCATGGTCACGGGCCTGATCTTCGTGATCTGCGTGCTCGCCTTCCGCAAGGGGATCATGGGCGAGATCATCGCTTTCATCGATCGGCGCAAGGCCCGATGAAGGCGCGGGGTCGGGCGCTCGCCTAGAGCTTCAGCGGCGCCACGTACCCCGTCATCTCCAGATAGCCGCGCCCCACGCGCCGACCCTGGCCATCGAGCAGGTCGCTCAGGCCTTCCCAGTACACGCCGCCGGTGGAGCCGCGGCTGTCGAGCTCCTGGTCGTCGAGCAGCGCGCGCACTTCGAACTCGCCCGCGGGCGTGCGCACGCGCCACTGCACGGGATAGCGCGCCTGCGTGCGCGGGCTGTTCCACGGGCGGCCGGCCTCGAAGCGCACCTCGTCGGGGCCGAACACGCGCAGCGTGCCGTCGCCCGCGCGAAACGAACCGCCCGACCACAGCGCGCTGCCGTCGGCGCGGCGCAGGTGGAAGGCCGTGAGTGCGCTGCCGTCGTCGAGGTTCATGCCGATCCAGTCCCAGCCCACGGCCTCGGGGTGCAGCAGCGCCTCGCTCCATTCGTGGTCGAGCCAGGCCTTGCCGCGCACTGCGAAGGGCCGGCCGTCGAGCACGATGCGGCCCTGCGCCGCGAGCTGCGGCTCGCTGTAGTAGTAGCTGGCCTGGGCCTCGTCGGGCCCCTTGCGCGAGAGGCCCGCGCGGCCCTGCAGCAGCACCGGCTGGGTGGGCGCGAAGCGCAGCTCGAGCGTGAAGCCGCTGGCGGGAATGCGCGCCGTGTAGCCGTCCGCGCCGCGCAGCAGCGACCAGTCGCGCAAACGCAGCGCGGTGTCGGTTTCGCTGGCCGAGGCTCCGCCCAGGCCCGCGCGCGCGATGCGCTGGTCGTGCCGCAGCGCGCGGCCCTCGAGGTCGGTCACGGCCGCGTGCGCGAACACCAGCTGCTGCGCCGCGAACTTCGAGCGCATGCCCTGCGTCGCGTCGACGCGCGAGCGGAAGAAGGTGACCTGGAAGCCGAAGTCGCGGCCGCCCTCGGCCTGCGCATGGCCCGTGATGTACCACCACTCGGTGCGCAGCTCGGGATGGCTGCCGAAGTCGCGCGGGAACTGCAGCATGCGCGGCGGCAGGGCCCAGGCGGGCGCGAGGCCTGAAGAGGCAGCGAGGGCCGCGAGCAGGAGGTCGCGGCGCGACAGGAGGGCGGGTGGCATGGCCGCACGAGTCTACAAGCGGCCTCGTCACGCGTTGTAACCCACGCGCGGGCGAAAGCGATTACCGTGGGCCGGCCCATAAGAAAGAAGGAGACGAGATCCATGAAGCGCACGCCCCGCCCGCGCCCTGTCGCGCGGCGCATCGCATCCCCCCGTTCCGGTTCCCTCGCCCTGCGGCTCGTGCCGCTGGCCGTGCTGCTCGCGCTCGCGGGCTGCGCCTCGGGACCGCCCGCCGAAACACCGCCATCGACGAGTACACCGCCACGCGCGCCTTCGTCGTTCGCCGTGCCGGGCCTCGAGAAGCCGGCCGAGGTGCTCGTCGACCGCTGGGGCGTGCCGCACCTCTACGCGGGCACGCTCTACGACGCCTTCGTCGCGCAGGGCTTCATCGCGGCGCGCGACCGGCTCTGGCAGATGGACCTGTGGCGCAAGCGTGGCCTCGGCGAGATGGCCAAGGACTTCGGTCCCGCCTGGGTCGAGAGCGACCGCGCCGCGCGCGCCGTGCTCTACCGCGGCGACATGTACCGCGAGTGGCTGGCCTACGGTTCCGACGCCAAGCGCGTGGCCGAGGCCTTCACGGCCGGCGTCAACGCCTACGTGGCGCAGGTGCGCGCGCAACCCGACCTGTTGCCGCCGGAGTTCAAGCTGCTCGGTTACCAGCCCGCGACCTGGTCGTCGGAGGACGTGGTGCGCATCCGCCACCATGGCCTCACGCTCAACCTCACCTCCGAGATCGAACGCGCGCGTGCCTACTGCGCGGGCGGCCCCGGCATCAAGGCCGACTGGCTGCGGCGCGAGCTCGACCCGCCCGTCAATCCGCGCGTGCCGCCCGGGCTCGATCCCTGCACCGTGCCCGCCGCCGAGCTGCGCGCGGCCTATCTGCGCGCCACCGAGGCACCGCAGTTCACCAAGGCCAACACGCCGCTGCCGCAGCAGGGCGCGGGCCCCGGCAGCTTCGCGGTGTCGCAGGCAGGCGACGAGGCACGGGCCGAGCAGGGTGACCCCACGGCCGCCTACGGCAGCAACAACTGGGTGATCGCGCCCAGGCTCAGCGCCACGGGCCGGCCGATCCTCGCGAACGATCCGCACCGCGCGCACGGCGCGCCGAGCCTGCGCTACATGGCACACCTGAGCGCGCCCGGCATGGATGCGATCGGCGCCGGCGAGCCCTTCCTGCCGGGCCTGTCGATCGGCCACAACGGCACCATCGCCTTCGGGCTCACGCGTTTCTACATGGACCAGGAGGACCTCTACGTCTACCAGCTCAATCCGCGCAATCCCAACGAGTACCGCTACCAGGGCCGCTGGGAGCCGATGGTGCGCGTGACCGAGCGCATCGCGGTGAAGGGCGAACGCGCGCCGCGCGAGCTGGTCAACACCTTCACGCGCCATGGGCCGGTGCTGCTGTCCGAGCCCGGCAAGCGCCGCGCCTATGCGTTGCGCGCGGCCTGGCTCGAGCCGGGCATGGCGCCGTACTTCGGCTCGATGGACTACATGCGCGCGCAGAACTGGGACCAGTTCCGCGCCGCCATGAACCGCTGGGGCGCGCCCGGCGAGAACCAGGTCTATGCCGACCGCGACGGCAACATCGGCTGGATCCCCGGCGGGCTCACGCCGATCCGCCCGAACTGGGACGGCCTGATGCCGGTGCCGGGCGACGGCCGCTACGAGTGGTCGGGCTTCCGCAATGGCGACGAGCTGCCCTCCGAGTTCAATCCCGCGCGCGGCTATGTGGTGACCGCGAACGAGAACAACATCCCGAGCGAGCACCCGGCCGCGAAGAAGGGCATCGGCTACGAATGGAGCGATGCGGCGCGCGCGCGGCGCCTGAAGGAGCTGTTCGCGGACAAGGTGGCCGCGGGCCAGCGCTTCACGCTCGAGGATTCGCAACGCATGCAGAACGACATCGTCGCCACGCCGGCACGGCGCCTGCTCAAGCTGCTCGCGGGCCTGGGCAGCAGCGATGCGCAGACCGCGGCCGGCCTCGCGATGCTGCAGGGCTGGGATGGCACCATGGACCGCGACAGCGCGGCCGCCGCGCTCTACGAGGTCTGGAGCAGCAAGCCGCTGCGCCAGGCCGTGCTCAAGGCCGGCGCGGGCGAGTCGGCCGTGCAGTACGCGCTGCCGGGCGACAACACGCGCATGATCCTGCTGCTCGAGAACCCCTTCGGCTGGGTCAGCAACGCGCAGCGCGATGCGATCCTGGTGCAGACCATCGCGCCCGCCATGCAGGAACTGAGCAACAAGCTCGGCGCCGACCCCGCGGCCTGGAAGTGGGGCGCGCTGCACCGCGCCGAGTTCCGCCATCCGCTCGGCGGCATCGTCGATGCGGCCACGCGCAGGAAGCTCGACGTGGGCGACTGGCCGATGTCGGGCTCGTCCTTCACGCCGATGGCCGCGAGCTATCGCGCGAGCGACTATCGGCTGACCTCGGGTGCGTCCTTCCGCATGGTGCTCGACGTGGGCAACTGGGATGCCTCGCGCGTCATCAACACGCCGGGCCAGTCGGGCAATCCCGACAGTCCCAACTACCGCGACCTCGCGCCGCTGTGGCTCGAAGGCAAGTACGTGCCGCTGGTCTACAGCCGCGCGGCCGTGGAAAAGGAAACGGTGGAGCGGATTCGTCTCACGCCCGCGCCATGAAGCTGCATGGCGGCGCCTAGACTGCGTTTTTTGCATCGGGCCCGCACCATGACCTTCGACGAACTCCAGCGCCGACTCGCCGAGGTACCGGCGCGCCACAAGGAGCTCTCGGTCATCGCGAGCCTCGACGACGAGCCCGCGCGGCCCAGCGCTCGCCTGCTCGACATCGCGCTGCGGGCCGCCTCGGCCGCGCGCGAGATCGCGCTGACCGTCTACGAGGGCCGTCCCTCGGCCGAACCGCACTGGTTCGACACCTGGCCCGGCGAGCACTACCGCCTGCTCGCCGCGCTGGTGCGCACGCTGAAGCCGATGCGCGTGGTCGAGATCGGCACCTTCACCGGCATGGGCACGCTCGCGCTCGCGCAGGAATTGCCCGCGGGCGGCAGCGTGACCACCTTCGACCTGCATCCCTGGCACGGCTTCGAACAGACCTGGCTGGCGCCTGCCGATTTCGAGCAGGGGCGCGTGCGCCAAGTGCTGCACGACATCTCCGCGCCCGGTGGCGTCGAGGCGCATCGCGCGCTGTTCGAGGCCGCCGACCTGGTCTTCGTCGACGGACCCAAGGACGGCCACACCGAGGCGCGGATGCTCGACAACCTCGCGACGCTGAACCTGCCCGCGCATGCGCTGGTCGTGTTCGACGACATCCGCGTGATGAACATGGTCGCGACCTGGCGTCGCATCGCGCGGCCCAAGCTCGACCTCACCTCGTTCGGTCACTGGAGCGGTACCGGTCTGATCGACTGGAACGCTTAGCGCAATCGGGTTGCATCGGCCGATCGCGGCGATGCAAATACCCCCGAGAGGTCTTCCGTATTCACTTCTCCCATCGCATGCGGCGGCCGTTGCATGTGCGTGACTTTTGGCACTGTTTGCCGCGACTCGCGATGCATACGCTCGGTCCCCTTCGATGCATCGCATGGCATGGCGCGCATCGGAATCCGACGCTGCTGCATTGCAGCCGCACTCATCGATCAGTTGCTACAGAGGGGGAGAACACCCATGAAATTCAAGATTGCAGTGGCCGCCGTGGCGGTCGCGTTGGCCGTTGCCGCGTGCGGCGGCGGCAGCGGAAGCTCCGGCTTCGCGTTCCTGCCGCCCGGTCAGAACGGCGGCGATCCCGGTGATCCGGGTGACCCGGGCGGTCCCGGCACTCCCGTGCGCAAGGACGCAAAGGTCACGGGCCGCGTGACCAACGCCCTCGACGGCGCCGGCATCGCGCAGGTCAAGGTCACGGCCGATGGCATCAGCGCCATGACCGGCGACGACGGTTCCTACGCGCTCGAAGGCATCACCAACGGCACCTCGGTGCTGCTGAGCTACGAGAAGAGCGGCTTCGCACCGCAGAGCCGTGCCACCGCCGCGCTCGCGGCCGCCGAGGCCAGCACCGTCATCAACATCCCGATGCTGCCGGTGGCCTTCAGCGACACCTTCAATCCGGCTCTTGCGCGCGACATCGCGGTGCCGGGCTCGACCGCGATGGTGCGCTTGCCCGCCAACGCGTTGCGCCGCGCCGATGGCAGCGCGCCCACTGGCCAGGCCACCGGCCGCCTCACGCCGATCGCGCCCGCGACCAACGTCAACCTGATGCCCGGCAACTACCTCGCCGCCACCAGCGGCGAACCGGCGGCGATGGAGAGCTTCGGCGCGCTCGATGCCAGCTTCGTCGACGCGGACGGCGCACCGCTGCAACTCGCGCAGGGCGTGAGCGCCACCGTGCGCATCGCGCCTTCGTCGCGCAGCGCCGCGCTGCCGCCGACGGTGCCGCTGTTCTTCTACAACACGAGCACGGGCCTGTGGGTGGAAGAGGGCAGCGCGAGCCTGCAGGGCACCGCGCCCAACCAGTACTACGAAGGCACGGTCACGCACTTCACGACCTGGAACGCCGATCAGGTCTACAACACGGTGCGCGTCAACGGCTGCGTGCAGAACGCGGCCGGCGAGCGCGTCGCGGGTGCGGTCGTGTTGTCGGAAGGCAAGTCGTACAGCGGCGTCGGTTCTGCCGTCACCAATGCCAATGGCGAGTTCTCGGTGCCGGCCAAGCGCAGCAGCGAGGCCTTCGTGGTGGCGAGCAAGAACGCCGAACTCTCCAATGCGGCGAATGCGACGCTGGGTGAGCAGGACATCACGATCGATGGCTGCCTCACGCTGACGGCCTCGGCCATGTCGATCAAGCTGACCTGGGGTGAACGGCCCTTCGACCTCGATTCCCACACGATGGGCGCGAATGTCGGTGAAGAGGTCTACTACGCCAACAAGGGCTCGCTCGCGGCCGCGCCGTTCATCGGCCTCGACGTGGACGACGTGGACAGCTTCGGTCCCGAGTACACGACTTTCGCGAAGCTGGCGCGCAATCGCACCTACCGCTTCTTCGTCTACAACTACTCCGGCACCTACAACCCGGGCCAGACCGGATCGCCCGCGCGCGTGGAACTGAGCAACCGCGGCGCCCAGTCGGTCTTCTCGCCGCCGGCGGGCGAGGTGGCGGACTCGACGCGCTACTGGCACGTCTTCGACCTGCGCACCGACGACAACTGCAACGCCACGGTCGTGCCGGTGCAGAAGTTCCTCGCGGCCAAGCCGCCGGAAGTCAACACCGACGCGAACGCCCAGTACTGCAACTGAGCGGCATGAACGATGACCGGCGCGAGCCGGTCGTCGTCGGCTGAAGAAGAAAGGGAGCAGGGGGAAAAGGCGCGCAGACAAAGCGCCGGCAGGCACGGGACCGCGGACATCCGCAGGTCGCGTGCCTGCTTTTTTTTTGTCCGCGCGAAGCGGCGCCTACCAGTCTTCCTTCACCGCCAGCACCGCATCCTTGCCGGCCGCGGCCCGCCCCGCCATCCACGCGGTGACGGTGCCCGCGGCCACCACGGCCGCGCACATCGCGAGCAGCCGGCCCCAGGGCAGCAGCAGGTCCATGGTCCAGTGGAAGCTCTGCGGATTGACCACCTTCACCAGCACCACCGACACCGCGAGGCCCAGGCCCAGTCCGGCCACCGCGCCGATGGCGGTCCAGGCGGCGCCTTCGCCGGCCACCACCGCGAGCACCTGCGCGCGCGTGAAGCCCAGGTGCGCGAGCAGGCCGAATTCCTTGCGCCGCGCGAGCACCTGCGCGCTGAAGCTCGCGGCGATGCCGAACAGGCCGATCGCGATCGCCACCGCCTGCAGCCAGTAGGTGACGGCGAAGCTGCGGTCGAAGATGCGCAGCGAGACCGCGCGGATCTGGCCCACGGATGCGATCTCCACTTCCGACCCCCCGCGTTGCGCCGCCAGTGCGCGCACCGCTTCCTGCACCGCGCCTTCCGAGGCGCCGGGCGCGAGCCACAGCGCGATGTCGCTGACATCGCGATCGCCGGTCAGGCGTTCGAAGTCGCGTGCCTCGATCGCGATGGCGCCGAACTGCCGCGCATAGTCGCGCCACACGCCGGCCACGAAGAAGGTGGCCGGCGCGCCACCCGCTGCGGGCGCCAGCGCGTTCGACAGCGGTGCGAAGCCGCTGCCGGGCCTGGCGTCGTAGAGCTCGACCATCGGCTCGCTCACGTAGATGCCGATCTGCCCCTCGGGCACCGGCAATGCGCGGCCCACCAGCGGCAGCGCCTGCGCCACGCCGCCTTCGAGGTGGCGCGAGATCAGCGTCACCGCGGGCTGCGCCGTGTCGAGCTGCAGCGAGCGCGTGCGCAGCGTGCCGCTGCGTTCCACGCCGGGCAGCCGCGACAGCGCCTGCACGAGCTCGGGCGCGAAGGTCGCGGTGTCGGTGCTGCTCTCGGCGCCGCTGTTGCCGCCGCGCCCGCTCGAGGTGGCGCGCACGTAGAGGTCGGCCGGCAGCACGATGTCGAGCCATTGCGTGACCGAGTCGCGGAAGCTCGCGACCATCACCGTGAGCGCGACCGCGAGACTGAGGCTCGCGACCACGCCGCTGACCGCCACCGCCGCGGTGCCGCGCATGCGGCGCGCGCGCTCGATCGCCAGCATCGGCAGCACGCGGCGCGACAGCAGCGGCGCGATGCGGTCGTAGAGCAGCGCGATCAGCCACGGCAGCGCGGTGATGCCGCCGACCAGCAGGCAGGCCACCGACAGGTAGGCCGCCACCGGCACGCCGCGGATCGCGGGCAGGTTTGCGAGCGCCGCGCCCAGCGCGATCAGGCCCAGCGCCAGCCAGTGGCTGCGGCCCTGCGCGGGCGGCGCGCCCAGGCCCTTGAGCGTCTGCGCCTCGGGCAGCGCCTGCGCCGCGCGCGCGGGCCACCAGCCGCCCACCAGCGCGGCCGCCACGCCGAGCGCGCCATAGAGCAGGGCCGCGCCGCCGCTCCAGTGCAGCGTGGGCGCCACGCCCTCGAAGTAGCCGCCGCCGAGGTCGCCGCCGAGCACGCGCAGCGCGACATCGGCCAGCGCGGTGCCGAGCGCGAGCCCGGCCACGCTGCCGATCAGCCCGAGCACCAGCGATTCGGCCAGCACCAGCCGCAGCCGCTGGCGTGGCGTGAGGCCCAGCACGCCGAGCAGCGCGAACTGCTGCGCGCGCTTGGCGACGCTGAGCGCGAGCACCGAGAACACCAGAAAGGCGCCGGTGAACAGCGCCACCAGCGCCAGCACCGTGAGGTTGACGCGGTAGGCGCGCGAGAGATTGCTCACGCGCTCGGCCGAATCGCCGGGCTCGGCGAACTGCAGGCCGGCGGGCCAGCCGGGCGTGGCCTGCAGCGTCGAAATGAAGGCCGCGCGGTCGGTGCCCGCGGCCAGCCGCAGGTCGATGCGGCTGAGCTGACCGAGCCGGCCGAAGCGTTCCTGCGCGGTGGCGATGTCCATCACCGCGATCGCGCCGCCGCCGGCCGCCACGTGGCCGGCCACGCGCAGCCGCTGCCAGTCGGCGCCGCTGCGCAGCCGCACGCTCTCCTCGGCGCCGGCCGGCGCCTGCGCGGGCAGGCCGAGCGCACTGCGCGCGGCGGCGTTGAGGAACACCAGGTCGGGCGCGAACAGCGCGAAGCGTTCGGCATTCGCATCGGGCTGCGGCATCAGCGCGGGCGCGATCGCGGGCAGTGCGAGCGCGTCGACGCCGATCGCGCGCAGCGGCACCTGACGCTCTTCGCCTCCGGGCGCCGGAGCGACCAGCGCGAGCGCCTGGAACTCGAGCACCGGACTCGCGAGCGTCACCTGCGGCTGGCGTGCCAGCGTCTCGAACACCGCCTCGTCGAAGCCGCCCTGCGGCGCGCGCAGCTCGAGGTCGGGCTGGCCGTTGACCGAGCGCACCGCGCTCGAGAACTCGTCGAGCGCCGAGGCGTTGATGAGCTGCACCGAGAACGCGAGCGCCACGCCCAGCATCACGGCCAGCACCGCCGCCGCGTTGCGCCAGGGGTGGTGTCGCAGTTCCTGCCAGGAGAAGGTGGTGAGCAATGCACGCATGGGGCGATTGTGGCGGGGCGGGGCAAGGCCTTCGTGGCGTGGCACCATCCGGGCCTGTGTCCCTGATCGAGGAATCGACGATGCGGCTTTTCTCCCGCGGTCCGCGCTGCGGCGCCCCTGCCTCGCTGCGGCGCCTGGCGCTGCTGTCCGTGTTGTCGATGGTGCTGGTCGCCCCGGCCGTCGCGCAGTCGCCGCCCGGCGCGGCGCTCTCGCTCGCGAGCGATCCGGCCCTGATCGCGCGCACCGCGCTCGGCAGCGAGCGCGGCACCGTGGTGGTGGGACTGCTGCGCGGCGGCAAGGCCAGCTACGGCGCGGCCTACAACCCCGAGCCGCCCGCGCCGCGCGCGCTCTCGGCCGAGAGCGCCGAGCAGCCGATGTTCGAGATCGGCTCGGTCACCAAGGTCTTCACCGGCCTGCTGCTCGCGCAGGCGGTGGAGCGCGGCGACATGAAGCTCGACGACAACCTCGGCCAGCTGATGGCCGGCAAGATCAAGGCGCCGCTGTCGCCGGCGGTGGCCTCGGTCACGTTGCGTCAGCTGGTGACCCACACCGGCTGCATGCCGGTGATGGCCGACGGCGTGACCGGCGGCCCGGCGCTGGCCTCGCAGATGCGCGCCTTCGAACGCCAGGAGCTCTACGACGCGCTGCCGCGCATCAAGCTGCTGGGCGCCGCGCCGCCCTGCGCGGGCGCATACAGCAACTACGGCATGGCGCTGGTCGGCCTGCTGGTGGCCGACCGCTACCACACGACCTGGAGCGAACTGGTGCGCGCGCGCATCACCGAGCCGCTGGGCATGAACGACACCGTGATCCTGCTCGGCGACAAGGCCTCGCGCATGGCGCCGGCCTTCGCGGGCGACCGGCGCCAGTCGCTGCTCGACATGAAGGCCTATGCGCCGATCGCGGCGCTGCGTTCGACCGCGGCCGACATGATGGTCTTCAGCCGCGCCATCCTTGCCGGCGCCAGCGGCCCGTTCGGACCGGCCGCCGTGCGCCTGCTCACGCCGCTCGCCAGCTACGAGGGCGCCGAGATCGCCTATGCGGTGATGGTGCGCGGCACCGAGGGCGCTCGCCGCACCTACTACCACGCGGGCGTCACCGAGGGCTACCGCACCCTGTGGATGCTCGCGCCCGACACCGGCGAGGCCATGATCCTCCTGAGCAGCAACACGCGCGCGCCGCTGCAGCGCGTGATGCTGGCGATCGGCAAGAGCCGCTATCCGGCGCCCACGGTCGAGGTGCCGGTCGATGCCGACAAGTTGGCCGAGTACCGCGGCGAGTACCGCGTCACCCCCTCCAAGTCGCTGGACTTCACGGTACGCGGCGGCCGCCTGCTGGTGCGCGAGAGCGGCCGGGGCTACAACCCGCTCAAGCCGATCGGCACCGACCGCTTCACGGTGGGCGAGATCGGCGCGCAGATCGTGTTCCAGCGCGAGGGCGGGCAGGTGGTGGGCGTGACGCTGTCGCAGGGCGGCGCGCAGGTCGCCGGGCGGCGCGTGCGCGAAGCCGCGCTGGTGGACTAAGGGCGCTCGGCGGCGTCGAGCAACTGCTCGATCCACGCCGCCCGTATCGCGCCCGGCACGCGCGTGCCGTCGCCGAAGATCAGCGTGGGCGTGCCGCTCACGTCGTAGCGCCTGCCGAGCGCCGCGTTGCGCTGCAGCGGCGAGGCATCGCAGCGGCCCGCGGGCGCGCCGGGGTCGATGCCCTTCTCGATCCATTGCTCCCAGTTGCGGGCCGGCCGGGCGCTGCAGAGGATGTTGCGTGCCTTGGCCACCGATTCCTCGCCGAGCACCGGGTAGAGGAAGACATGGACGGTGACGTTGCCGATCGCCTTCAGGTCCTTGTCGACGCGCTGGCAGTGGCCGCAGCGCGGATCGGAGAACACCGCGATGCGGCGCTTGCCATTGCCGTGGACCAGCGTGATCGCGTCCTGCAGCGGCAGTTGGTCGAACCGGAAGCCCTCGAGCTTCTTGAAGCGGCCCGCGACATCGTCGCGCCGGGCCTGGGCATGGACCATGGTGGCGGTGGCACCCCAGGTGCAGGTGGCGAGCAGAAGGCGGCGGCGGAGGTTCATCGAGACGGTCCATGACATCGTTGTGAGCGTGAATGCGGTTCGGGCAAGCGGCGAAGGTTCCCCGACCGCGCGCGCATCAATGCACTGCATCGTGCAGGGTGCGCACTTCGTCCGCGGCATGGCGCGGCCACAGCGCGAGACCGCCCGCGAGGCTCCAGGCCTGCGCATGGCCGAGGCGGCGCAGCGCGCGCGCCGCCTGCGCGCTGCGGTTGCCGCTGCGGCAGAAGAACAGGATCGGCGTTTCGCCCGGCAGCGCCAGCCAGTCGGGCAGGGCGTTGAGCAGCCGCGAGAGCGGCACGGCCTGGCGCCGCGCGGCATCGAGCACGCCGGGCTGGCCGAGCCGCTGCTCGTAGGGCTCGCGCACGTCGACCAGCAGCAGGCCCGGATGCTTGCGCAGCAGCGCGGCCGAGGCCTCGGGCGACAGCTCGGGCGTGCCGCTGCCGGCGCAGCGGTCGACCCGCGCGCCGCAGGCCATGGTCCGGTATTCGGTGAGCCCGAGGTCGCGCTCGAGCGCCGCCTTCGCGCTCGCGAAGCCCTGCGCGTCGAGGTGGCCCTCAAGCACGTCGTCGAGCAGCGGCTGGGCCATGCGCTCGGTGACCAGCGTGCTCGCGAAGCGGTCGTCGTAGTCGTGGCCCGGCAGCAGCAGCGTGTCGGGCTTGAGGGCGCGCTGCAGCTTCAGCAGGGACGGGCCGAAGGCCAGCGGCCGGCTCTGCGCGAAATCGCTGCGGCCCAGCGCGCCGGGCATCACGGTGTCGCCGACGAAGGCCAGGCGCAGCCCCTTGGCGTCGCGCAGCAGGTAGACGGTGGAGTCTGCGGTGTGGCCCGGCACGGCCAGCCGCGTGAGGCGCAGCGCGCCGAGCGCGATCTGCGTCGCGCCTTCGGGCCAGCCGAGCGCATCCACCGCGCCCGCCTCCAGCTGACGCGCCGGCACGGCGGCGCGCAGTTCGGGCCCCGAGGAGGCATGGTCGCCGTGGCTGTGGGTGTCGAGCACGGCCGCCAGCGTGTAGCCGTGGCAGCCCAGCCACTGGGTCAACTGCGCGTTCAGTTCGGGCAGCGGATCGATGACCACGCAGCGCCGGCTCTGGTCATCGGCCAGCAGGTAGCAGCAGGCGCCGTCCACCACGAAGCGGGTCAGGCGCTCGGGTGGCTGCGCCTGGTTCTGCGGCACCGGGCCCAGGCAGCTCTGGCGCAGCGACTCGCCGCAGGCGCGGATGCGCGCGCAGGCCTCGTCGATGAAGGCATCGTCGCTGGCAGGACCGAAGGACAGCCGCACCGCCGACGCGGTCTGCCAGGCGGGCAGACCCATCGCCTCGAGCACGTAGCTGCGCCGGGCCTTCGAGGCACCGCAGGCCGAGCCGCCGCTCACGCGCATGTCGGCCGCGTCGAACAGGTCCAGCAGCAGCTTGGAGCTCAGGCCCGGCACCGAGAAGTTCAGCGTGGTCGGCAGACACAGCGCGCTCGGCGCATTGAAGACCAGGCCCGGGAAGGCCTCGGCCAGCGCGGCGGCCAGGCGGTCGCGGCAGGCCGCGAGCGCGTCGGCGCGGCGGAAGGTGAAGCCTTCCTCCAACGCGCCCAGCACCGCGCCGAGCGCGGCGATGCCCGACATGTTCTCGGTGCCCGAGCGCAGCGAATCCTCCTGGCCGCCGCCGGCCATCAGCGGCGTGAAGGGCGCGCCCTCGCGCACGTAGAGCAGGCCGATGCCCTTGGGCGCATAGAGCTTGTGGCCCGAGAAGGGCGCGTAGTCGATCGGTCGCTCGCCCAGGCGCAGCGGCAGCTTGCCGAGCGCCTGCACGCTGTCGACCATCCACAGCGCCGGGCTGCAGACCAGCGCGGCCGCGATGCCGTCGAGGTCGCTGACCACGCCGGTCTCGTTGTTGGCGGCCATGGTGCAGACCATGCCGGCGCGCGGCGCGTGCGCGCGCAGCCAGTCGAGGTCGTGGCGGCCGTTGCGGCCCACGGGAATCGCCAGCACCTCGAGGTCGAGGCCCAGCAGCGCGTTCCAGTGGCGCAGCGCCTCGGGCACGGCCTTGTGCTCGGTCGCGCCGTAGAGCAGCAGCTCGGGCACGCTCTCGCCGGCCTGGCGCCGCGCGCGCAGCGCGTTCAGAGCCGACAGCACGGCGGTCTGGATGCCCTCGGTCGCGCCGCTGAGGAACAGCAGCCGCCCCGTGGGCGCGCCGATCGCGCGGCGGGCGCGCTCGCGCACCGCGTCCATCAGCGCCCGGGCCTTGAGGCCGGTGTTGTGGATGCTGCTGGGGTTGCCGAAATCGCCGGCCATGGCGGCCAGCGCGGCCTCGCGGGCCTGGGGCAGAACGGGGGTGGTGGCGTTGGCGTCGAGGTAGATGTCCATGCCTCGATTCTGCGAAGCCGCGACAGGAAAAGGCTTGCGTTGTAGACTCGATTTTCCTGGGTTTTGAGAATCAGATTCTATTTTTCATGGCAAAAATAAAACTGGACGCCATAGACAGGAAGATTCTCGAGCTGCTGCAGCTCGATGCCGGGCGCCAGATCGCCGAGCTGGCGAGCGAGGTCGGCCTGTCGCAGACGCCGTGCTGGCGCCGCATCCAGCGGCTCAAGGAAGCCGGCGTGATCACGCGCAACGTGATGCTGGTCGATCCGCGGAAGGTCAACGTGGGCGTGACGGTGTTCGTCGCCGTGCGCACCAGCACCCACACGCAGGCCTGGTTCGATCGCTTCAAGGCCGTGGTCGACGTGATCCCCGAGATCGTCGAGTTCTATCGCATGAGCGGCGAGATCGACTACCTGCTGCGCGTGGTGGTGCCCGACATCGCGGCCTACGACAAGGTCTACAAGCGGCTGATCGCCGACACCGAGCTGTTCGACGTCAGTTCCAGCTTCGCGATGGAGGAGATCAAGTTCACGACCGCGCTGCCGCTGTCGTACGCGCAATAGCGAAGGGATCAGGCCGGGTGGGCGAGCGCGAACAGCGCGCGCGCCATCGCGTCGATCTCGTCGCGCATCGCGAGCGTGGCCAGCCATGGCGCCGGAATGCCCGCCACGCCATGAAACGCGCCCGCGAGCTGGCCGCAGATCGCGGCCGTGGTGTCGGCGTCGTCGCCGAGGTTGGCGGCCGCGAGGATCGCTTCCTCGAAGGAGTCGGCCTGCGCGAAGCACCACAGCGCCGCCTCGAGCGATTCCACGCAGTAGCCCGAGCCCTTGATCGCGTCGCGCGGCTTGTCGCGCCAGCGGCCGGCCGCGAGCGCGGCCACGCCGGGGCTCGGTGCCTCGCCGAGGTCGCGCGGCGCGAGGATCGACGCCTTGTCCTCGCCGCGCAGCGCGGCCTGCAGCTGCAGCGCGAACAGGCGCGAGCAGGCGATGGCCTCGGCCGCGCCGTGCGTGGTGCGCGTGCTGTCGGCGGCAAGCCGCAGCAGCGCGGGCGTATCGGCCACGCCGAACATCGCGACCGGCGCGAGCCGCATCAGCGCGCCGTTGCCGGCGGTGCGCGGGTCTGGATCGCCCGCGAAGGGATCGCCGCTCGCGAGGTAGCGCGACAGCGCGTTCGACACCGTGATGCCGATGTCGAAGCAGCGCCCGTTGCTGCTCATGTAGCCCACGCTGCGCCAGTTGCAGTAGCGGTTCATCTGGTCGACGGCATCGAAGCCGCGGCAATGGACCAGGCTGGCCGCGAGGCACAGCGCCATCGAGGTGTCGTCGGTCCATTCGCCGGGCGCGAGGCCGAAGGGCCCGCCGCCCTGCATGCCGGTGACGGGCACGAAGCTGCCGCGCGGGCTGAATTCCACGCGCGTGCCGACGGCGTCGCCGCAGGCCAGGCCGAGCAGGGCGCCGCGGAAGCGGTCTTCCATCGAGGTCGTCATGGTTTCAGCCCGCCCGCAGCCGGTCGCGCACGGCCATCAACGCGAAGCCCAGCAGGTTCTGGCCGCGCCAGCGCGCCGGCTCGCGTGCGTCGGCATGGCTCGCGGCCATGCCGATGCCCCAGATCGCGTCGTAGGGGCTGGCTTCCACCAGCACCTGCTCGCCGGTGCGCAACAGGAACTCGCCCATCGCCGCATGCTGCGAGAACTTCGCGAGGTTGCCCTGCACGACCAGGTCGAAGGCCGCGTTCGTCCATGTCGCGTCGTCGAAGCCGCGCACCGCGCGGCCCAGCTTCTTGGCCTCGGCCGGCGTGCGCGCGGCGAGCACCTGGCCCAGGACCTCGGTGTCGCCGAACAGCCGCGCCTTGCCGGCCATCATGAAGTGCTCGGCCGTGGCGTATCGCACGCCCTCGATCTCGAACGGCGCCTCGAACCATTGGCTGAAGCAGCCCTTGCCGGCGCTGCCGTCCTTCTCGGGCTGGTGGCCCCAGAACAGCAGGTAGCGGGGCTCGAAGCCTTGGGCGATGCGGTCGATCAGGGCGGTGCGGTGGAGGGTGGTGTCGGTCATCTTCTTCATCCCGTTCTCATCTCTGGGGACTGCCGTTTCCCGCCTCGTCGGCAGAGGTTGGCCAGTGCTCGGTTAATTAGTTGTTCAGTACAACAAATTGAGGGTTGTATAGTACAACTAATCATCCGAACGTCAAGCCCGCGTGAGCAAGCCCTCTTCTTCCCCATCCTCGCTCGACTTTCCCCGCCCCCTCGTCACCGTCGACGTGGCGATGTTCACCGTGCTCGACGACGCGCTGCAGGTGCTGCTGGTGCGTCGCCCCGCCGACAGCGCCGAGCCCTATCCAGGACGCTGGGCGCTGCCGGGCGGCTTCGTGAACGTCGACGAGGACGCCACGCTGCTCGACTGCGCGCTGCGCAAGCTGCGCGAGAAGACCGGCGTGGTCACGCCCTACCTCGAGCAGCTCGGCAGCTGGGGCGGGGCGAAGCGCGATCCGCGCGGCTGGTCGGCCACGCATTGCTTCTATGCGCTGATCCCGGCGCAGGCGATGCAGTTGCGCGGCGGCGCCAACGCGGCCGAGGTGGCGTGGTTCGAGGTCGAGGCGGCGCTGCGCAAGCGGCTGGCCTTCGACCATGGCGAGCTGCTCGCGGCGGCGGTGGCGCGGCTGCGCAGCAAGGTCGAATACACCTCGCTGCCGGCCTTCCTGCTCGAGGAGCCGTTCACGCTGCCGGCGCTGCAGCACACCTACGAGGTCGTGCTCGGGCGCCCGGTCGACAAGAGCGCGTTCCGCAAGCGCATGCTCGACGGCGGCTTCATGGAGGAGGCCGGCATGCTCGCAGGCGGGGCGGGGCGCCCGGCGATGCGCTACCGGCTGCGCGACCGTTCGCGGGCGGCGCTGTTCCCGCGCACCTTCAATGCCCGGCCCGACGCGGGCTGAGCGCGCCGCGCCTCACAGGCGCAGCATCATCGCGCCGAGGTAGGTGCGCACCGCCGCGCTGCTCGCGAGGCCGATCGCGCGCTCGTAGGCCTGGCGCGCCGCGGCCCGCGCGCCGCCGGCCGCCAACAGGTGCGCGCGCGCGGCCCAGAAGGGCTGGTAGTTCGCGACGTCCTCGGCGGGGATGGCATCGAGCGTGCGCAGGCCCACGTCGGGTCCGCGCGCGTTGGCGAGCGCGCAGGCCAGGCTCACCTGCGCGCCGATGCTGGGCCGCAGCGCCAGCAGGCCTTCGTAGAGCGACACCAGCGCCTCGGGCGGCACCGGCGCGCCGACGCGGCGCTCGCAGTGCGCCGACTGGATCGCGGCCTCGAGCTGGTAGGCGCCCAGGCGCTGCATGGCCGAGGCGCGGCGCAGGCAGGCCTCGGCCTCGGCGAGCAGGTCTGGATTCCAGCGCGCCGGATCCTGCTGGTCGAGCGGCACGTAGGCCCCGCTGTCGCTGCGGCGCGCCTCGGCGCGGCTCTCGCAGAACAGCATCAGCGCGAGCAGGCCCAGCGGCTCGGGTTCCTCGGGCATCAGCGCGCAGAGGATGCGGCCGAGGTCGATGGCCTCGGTGGTGAGGCCGTCGGGCCGCGCATCGGCGCCGTCGACGTCGTCCCAGCCGGTGCCGTAGGCGGCATAGATGCCGTCGAGCACGTCCTGCAGCCGCTGCGGCAGCTCGCGAGCCTGCGGGTACTCGAAGGGGATGCGCGCGTTGCGGATGCGTGTCTTGGCGCGCACCAGCCGCTGGCTCAAGGTGGCGGGCGAGGTGAGGAAGGCGCCGGCCATGCGCGCGGCATCGAGGCCCAGCACGGTCTGCAGCATCAGCGGCGTGTGCGCGGCGGCGTCGATGGCCGGATGGGCGCAGACGAAGAACAGGCGCAGCCGGTCGTCGGGCACGGCATGGCCCTCGGCCTCGGCGGTGTCCATCTCGCCGGCCAGCAGCAGCAGGGTCTGGGTGGCGTCGTCCTGCACGCGGGTGTGGCGCCAGGCGTCGAGCCGGCGGTTGCGCGCGACGCTCAGCAGCCAGGCGTCGGGACGCTCGGGCACGCCATCGGCGGGCCAGCGCTCGAGCGCGCGCGCGAAGGCATCGGCCAGCGCGTCCTCGGAGCCGGCGATGTCGTGCGTGCGTGCCGAAAGGATCGCGAGCAGCCGGCCATAGGACTGGCGGGCCGCTCGCTCGGCAGCCTCGCGGGCGGCCGTGTCGTTCATGGCGCGTGCCCCGGCGGTCTCAACCGCCCTGGGCGCTGGCGGTGAAGGCCGGACGGACTTCCACGCCGCCGGTGGCGGCGCAGGGCGCGCGCGCGGCCCATTCGAGCGCGGCGTCGAGGTCGGGCACGTCGATCACGAAGTAGCCGCCGAGCTGCTCCTTGGTGTCGGCGAAGGGGCCGTCCTGCACCTGGCGCCTGTCGCCGCGGATGCGCAGGGTGGTGCCGGTCATCGGCGGCATCAGGCCGTGGCCGCCGAGCGCGAGGCCCGACTGGCGCACCGCGTCGGCATAGGCCACCCAGCTCGCGCGCCGGGCCTGGGCGGACGCATCGTCGCGCTGCTCGAATTCGGCAGGCGTCTGATAGAACAAAAGCATGTACTGCATGGTGCAACTCCGTCGTGAAAAGCGGATCGAGCAAGATCGCTCACACCAATGACGGCTGGCTGACCGGCATTTCGACAGCGAGTTGCATATTCTTTTACGACGCGGCCGGCAGCGCAATGGCGGTCGCCCCGACCTTCAGCATGGCGCTGGCCGGCCGGGCCGGTCGCCCGAGGCAGAATCGACCGATGCCGATGACACGCGACGACAACCTGCGCCGGGCGCACGAACTGCTGGACTGGAACCGGAAGAACCTGCGCGCGGACACCGCGCTCACGCAGGCGCTGATCGCCGAACGCTTCGCGCCGCGCTTCGTGGTTGAGGCCAACGGCCGCCGCCACGATGCCGACCACGACAACTACCTGGCGTTCCTGAACGGCTTTCGCGCCACGATCGCGCGCATCGACTACCGCGTGAGCCACGCGGTGGCGGACGAGGAGTCGGTGGTGCTCGCGATGCGCGCGCGCGTCGAGCGGACCGCGGGCGCGGTCGACCACTTCGACGCGATGCTGCTGCTGCGCTTCGATGCGCTCGGCAAGGTCGTGCTGTGGCACGAGGTCTACCTGCCGGTGGCGGACGCGGGCTGAGCCGCGCCGTCGTGATGTGGGTCGGGTTCAGGCCGCCCGGGCCTGTTCCTTCGGCGCGAACATCGCCTCGAGTTCGCTGCGCAGCTTGAAGGCGTGGGTGCCGGTGTCCATCGCCACGTCGGCCCAGGTCAGGCTCTGGCCCTTGCGTACCGGGCGCACCAGCTTGATGCCGTGCGCCAGCCCCAGCGGCAGGCCGCCGATGCGCAGCGAGCGCTCGGCCGGCAGCAGCTTGCCCCAGACCGTGTAGCCGCCTTCGCCGTCGAGCAACTCGCCGGGCGCGAGGTCGCGCTTGGCGGTGGCGACCACGTCGGCGTTCCAGCAGGTGGCCACGCCCGTGGGTTCGCCGCGCAGCGCCACGCTCGCGACCGACAGGCCGACCTCGAGCCCGATCAGGTGCCAGCGCTTGTAGAGCGTGAAGTAGCGCCCGCTCGGGTCGGTGTGGGCGTTGTATTCCTCGAAGCAGTTCTTGATGTAGTCGGTCTCGGCCTCGACCGTGACCCACACGCCCATGCGGATGTCGTAGGGGATCCTGCGGCCGTCGGCCTCGAGCGAGGAGACCACCTCGACCATGCCCTTGCGCTCGAGCACGCCGCCTTCGTCGCGCGGACGGGTCACGAATGGGATGTCCTCCACGCTGGCCGGCGGATAGAGCAGGCCGTCGGAGGGCACGCCCAGCCCGGTGGCATTGGCCACGGCCGAGCTCTCGATCGAGGGCTTGGAGCCGTCGAGGAAGCTGTTGAACATCTTCGGGTTGAGCCCGCCGCGCCGCGCCTGCTCGGGCGTGAGGCCGTAGTTGCCCCAGACGGTCTCGGGCGTGGATTCGCTGAAGTGCGGCAGCCACTTGTGGCCGCGCCCGGCCGCCACCACCGGGAAGCCGCAGGTGCGGGCCCAGTCCACCAGGTCGCAGATCAGCGCGGGCTGGTCGCCGAAGGCCAGCGAATAGACCACGCCCGCCTGCTGCGCGCGGCGCGCCAGCAGCGGGCCGCAGAAGGCATCGGCCTCGACCGTCACGTTGACCACGTGCTTGCCGTGCGCGAAGGCGTCGAGGCAGTGGTCGACCGCGGCCACGGGATTGCCGGTGCACTCGACCACGATGTCGATCGAAGGCTCGCGCGTCACGGCCTGCCAGTCCTCGGTGATCCAGGTGGCGCCGGACTTCAGCGCTTCCTGCACCGACGTTGCGTTGGCGCGCGCGGCCTCCCAGCCCACGCGCTCGAGGTTGACGCGCGCGGCCGCGGGCGAGAGGTCGGCGATCGCGACCAGCTGCACGCCCGGCGTGCGCGGGATCTGCGCGAGGTACATGGAACCGAACTTGCCGGCGCCGATCAGGCCGATGCGGATCGGGCGGCCTTCGGCGGCGCGCTGCTGGAGTTTCTGGTGGAGGCTCATGGAAGGGGTCTTGTCTCGGTGGTTCTTCTGGGCGGGGTCAGGCGATGGCCTCGAGCGTCTCGGTCGAGGTGCGCAGCGCGCTCTCGGGCAGGCCGTTCTTCCACGGCAGGTCGACCGGGTAGGGCTTAAGCAGGCAGTCGTCGGGCAGCATCGCTATCGGCGCGAAGTCGCGGTGCGCGATGTACTCGGGACGCTTGTGGCGGCGGATGTGGTTGCTGACCGCGCACAGGCTCAGGTAGACCGCCACGCGGTTGAACGGCGACAGGTTGCTGCCCGAGGCGTGCACCAGGCAGCTGTGGAACAGGATCATCGAGCCGGCCGGGCCCTTGGGCGAGACGATGCCGCCGTCCTTGCCGCCGGCGCGATCCACCAGCTGGCGGATCAGCGCGTTGTCGACCGTCCACAGCGGGTAGCTGGTGGTCGTGAGGTCGTGCTTCGCGTCGACCACGCCCTTGCGGTGGCTGCCCGGGATGAACATCAGCGGGCCGTTGTGCTCGTTCACGTCGTCGAGAAAGATCGCGACGTTCATCGCGCGCTCGGTCGGCATCAGGTCGTCGTTGAGCCAGGTGCCGTAGTCCTGGTGCCATTGCCAGACGTCGCCCTCGAAGGCCATCTTGCCGTTGATCTTGAACTGGTGCATGTAGACCTCCTCCTCGAAGAGGTCGCGCACCGGGCCCACCATGCGCGGATGGCGCGCGAGCTTCGCGAAGGGCTCGCTGTAGAGGTGGGCCGCGAAGTTCGTGCGCACCGCGTCCGAGCCCTTCTCGCGCACGTTGAAGGCCTCGCGGCGGCCGTAGAGCTCGGGCACCGCGTCGGTCAGCACGCGGGTCTCCTCGGGGGAGAAATGGCCGGGAAAGAACAGGTAGCCGTCGCGCTCGAACTGCGCGCGTTGCTCGGGGGTCAGCTTCATGCGGTGTCTCCTTGGGTCGTGCGTGGGTGGGAAGGGATCGGGGAAGAGGGGGTGGATGCGCGCGCGAGCTGCTCGGCCAGGCGCCGGCCCAGCGCCTCGCTGGCCTGCGCCACGTGCTCCTCGCTCAGGCGCGCGGCCTCGCCGGCATCGCCCGCGGCGATGGCGGCCGCGATGGCCTCGTGTTCGTCCCACAGCGACTCGCGCTGCGGCTCGGCCTGCAGCACCGCGCCCATCGCGCGGCGCAGGTGGCGCCAGTGCTGGTCGGCGCTCTGCGCGATCAGCGGATTGCCCGAGGCCGCGTAGATGGCCTGGTGGAAGGCCATGTCGGCATCGATCATGGCCTCGACGTCGCGCCCGCCCGCGGCGCGGCGCCCGCGCTCCATCAGCTCGGGGTCGATGCGAAAGCGCTCGGCCGCCGCGAGCCGCGCGGCCAGCACGTCGAGCGCGCCGCGCACCTGGTAGACCTTGCGCATCCAGTCGGCGTCGAGCGGCGCCACCAGCACGCCGCGGCCCGGCGCGTCGTGCACGAAGCCGTCCTTCTTGAGCAGCCGCAGCGCCTGCAGCACCGGTTGGCGCGACACCGCGAGCCGCTGCGCGATGTCCTCCTGCGTGAGCCGCTCGCCGGGCGCGAGCTCGCCGCTGCTGATCGCGCCGAGCAGGGCGCGGTACACCTGGTCGACGAGGTCGGGCGCGACCTCGATGCTGACGAGCTGGGCGGGCATGGGTGACTCCGTTTCTGAACTCTGTATACAGAGTACGGAATCCGGCACGGCTGCGCAGCTAGGGTTTTCACCGGCGTGGCCGGTAGCACCCGCAATGCTCGCGTAACGCGCGGTCACACAATCCAGCCCGATTTCGACGGGTATTTCCTTCCCTTCTTTCTTTCTTTTCAGGTCAGCTTTTCGCGACCTTCCGGGTGTACAACCCTCGCCCAATGCAAAACCAAGACAACAAAGCAACGCAGGACCCCCGCCACGCCTCGCCGGCCGGCCTCGCGCGCAGTCGCGCAGCCTGGCCCCGCCAGGGTGCCGTCCTGGGAGCGGCCCTGCTGCTGAGCGCCTGCACGCTCGGCCCCGACTTCAAGACGCCGGGCCTGCCGGCCGCCGCGCAGGGCGCCGACTACACGGCCTCGCCGATGCCCGGGCGCACCGCGCAGGCGCCGGTTCCGGGCGGCCAGTCGCAGCAACTGCTGCCGGGCCGGGACATTCCCGCGCAGTGGTGGGCCGTGTTCCGTTCCGAACCGCTCGACCGCCTGATCCGCGACGCGCTCGCGCAGAGCCCCACGCTGGCCTCGGCCCAGGCCACCTTGCGCCAGGCCCAGGCCAATTACGAGGCCCAGTCGGGCAGCCTGCTGTGGCCCCAGGTCAACGGCTCGCTGGGCGGCACGCGCGAGCGCGCCTCGCAGGTCACGACGCAGGTGCCCGGCGGCCAGCTGCTCACGCTCTACAACGCCCAGGTCAACGTCAGCTATGCGCTCGACGTCTTCGGCGGCAACCGCCGCGCGCTCGAGGGCGCGCAGGCCACGCTCGAGGCGCAGGGCTACCAGGTCGAGGCGGTCTACCTGACCCTGACCGGCAACCTCGTGACCACGGCGATCCGCGAGGCCGCGCTGCGCGCGCAGCTGCAGGCCACGCGCGAGGTGCTGCAGGCGCAGCAGCAGCAGCTCGACGTGATCGAAAAGCAGTTCGACACCGGCGCCATCCCGAAGTCGACCGTGCTGCAGCAGCGCACCCAGGTCGCGCAGACGCTGGCCACCGTGCCGGCGATCGAGAAGTCGCTCGCGCAGACGCGCCACCAGCTCGCGGTCTACGCGGGCCGGCTGCCGAGCGAGGCCGGGCTGCCCGAGTTCGATCTCGCGAGCCTGAACCTGCCGGCCGAGCTGCCGCTGTCGCTGCCCTCCGAGCTCGCGCGCCAGCGGCCCGACGTGCGCGCCAGCGAGGCCCGGCTGCACGCGGCCAGCGCCCAGATCGGCGTGGCCACGGCCAACCTCTATCCGAAGTTCAACCTCACCGGCAGCTACGGCAGCAGCGCCACGCGCTCGCGCGACCTGTTCCGCTCGGCCACCGACTTCTGGAGCGTGGGCGCTGCGCTCGCGCAGCCGATCTTCGATGGCGGCACGCTGCGCGCGCAGAAGCGCGCGGCGGTCGCGGCCTACGACGCGGCCGCGGCGCAATACCGCGACACCGTGCTCGGTGCCTTCCAGAACGTGGCCGATGCGCTGCGCGCGCTCGAGCTCGATGCCACGGCGCTGCAGACCCAGGCCACGGCCGAGTCGCTCGCCAGGCAGTCGCTCGACCTGGCGACCGCGCAGTTCCGCGCCGGTGCCGTCAGCTACGTGCAGCTGCTGACCGCGCAGCAGGCCTGGCTGCAGACGCACACCGCGCTGGTGCAGGCCCAGGCCGCGCGCCATGCCGACACCGCCGCGCTGTTCCAGGCGCTGGGCGGCGGCTGGTGGAACCGCGGCGAACTCGCCGACGCGACCATCGCCCCGGCCGTCGATACCGCATCCGCCCCGGCGCGGAACTGAATCCCGCCGCGGCATGAAAACCTCATGCCGCGGCACCCCATCCCTTCATCCATAACTCGAAGAGAAGCCTACCCATGACCCGGAGAATGATCATCATGATCGGCTGCGTGCTGCTGGTCGTTGCCGCGCTGGCGCTCGGCAAGTTCCTGCAGATCCGCGCATTGATTGCCGCCGTGCCCAAGCCGGGCCCGCAGACCGTGTCGACGGTCGAGGTGCAGAAGCTGCAGTGGCAATCCCAGTTCTCCGCGGTCGGCACGCTGAACCCGGTGCGCGGCGCCGACCTCGGCACCGAGGTGGCCGGGCTGGTGCGCCAGGTGCATTTCAAGTCCGGGCAGGACGTGAAGGCCGGCGCGCTGCTGGTCGAGCTCAACGCCGACTCCGACATCGCCCAGCTGCACGCGGCCGAGGCCGCCGCCGCGCAGGCCGCCACCGTGCTCAAGCGCGACCAGGCGCAGCTCGCGGTGCAGGCCGTGAGCCAGGCGCAGATCGATGCCGACACCAACGACCTCAAGGCCAAGCGCGCGCAGGTCGAGCAGCAGGCCGCGCTGGTGGCGAAGAAGTCGATCCGCGCGCCGTTCGCGGGCCGCCTGGGCATCACTTCGCTGAATCCGGGCCAGTACGTGAACGCGGGCGACAAGCTGGTCACCTTGCAGACGCTGGACCCGATCTACGTCGACTTCACGCTGCCGCAGCAGCAGCTCGCGGGGCTCGCGGTCGGCCAGGCGGTGAACCTCGCGGTCGATGCCTTCGCCGGCCAGGTCTTCAGCGGAAAGATCAATGCGATCAGCCCCAAGGTGGATGCCACCACGCGCAATGTGCAGGTGCAGGCCACCGTCTCGAACCCGAAGCAGCAACTGCTGCCGGGCATGTTCGCGACCGTGAAGATCGACATCGGCGGCGCGCGCGAACAGCTCACGCTGCCGTCCACCGCCGTCACCTACAACCCCTACGGCTCGACCGTGTTCGTGGTGAAGACGGCCGATGCCTTCAAGGCCGCGACCGCGCCCGCCGCCGGCGCATCGGGCGCCGCGCCGGCCGCGCCGGCGGCCAACGCCAACGCGCCGAGCGGCGACCAGCTGGTCGCGCAGCAGGTCTTCGTCGAGACGGGCCCGACGCGCGGCGACCAGATCGCCATCGTCAAGGGCCTGGAGGCCGGCCAGGTGGTGGTGAGCAGCGGGCAGAACAAGCTGAAGAACGGCACGCCGGTGAAGGTCGACAACAGCGTCCAGCCGGCCAACAGCCCGAACCCGACGCCGCAGGAAAAGTGAGGCCGTCCGCATGAACTTCACCGACATCTTCATCCGCCGGCCCGTGCTGGCGATGGTGGTGAGCCTGCTGATCGTGGTGCTCGGGCTGCGCGCGCTGGCCGGCCTGCCGGTCAACCAGTATCCGAAGACCGAGAACGGCGTGGTCACCATCAGCACCGCCTACTACGGTGCCGACGCCGCCACGGTCGCGGGCTTCATCACGCAGCCGCTCGAGGCCGCCGTGTCGCAGGCCCAGGGCATCGACTACCTGTCGTCCTCGAGCAGCCTGGGCGTGTCGACCATCACCGCCACCCTGCGGCTGAACTACGACTCGAACCGCGCGCTGACCGAGATCAACACGCAGGTCAACTCGGTGCGCAACCAGCTGCCGCCGCAGGCGCAGCAGCCGGTGCTGACCGTGGCCACCGGCCAGACCACCGATGCCATGTACATCGGCTTCTACAGCGACACGCTGCCCAACAACAACGTCACCGACTTCCTGGTGCGCGTGGTGCAGCCCAAGCTCAATGCCATTCCGGGCGTGCAGACCGCCGAAATCCTCGGTGCGCGCACCTTTGCGCTGCGGGCCTGGCTCGATGCGCAGAAGATGGCCGCCTACGGCGTGACGGCGACCGACGTGAGCGCGGCGCTGGCCGCCAACAACTACCTCGCCGCCGTCGGCCAGAGCAAGGGCCAGATGGTGAGCGTGCCGCTCACCGCGGGCACCTCGCTGCACAGCGTGGACGAGTTCAAGCAGCTGTCCATCAAGAGCAGCAACGGCGCCATCGTGCGGCTGCAGGACGTGGCCAACGTGACGCTGGGTTCCGAGAACTACGACTTCAACGTCGCCTTCAACGGCGTGCGCTCGGTGTTCATCGGCATCAAGGTCGCGCCCGAGGCCAACATCCTCGACGTGGCCAAGCAGGTGCGCACCACCTTCCCCGAGCTGCAGGCCCAGCTGCCCAGCGGGCTGACCGGCAAGATCGTCTACGACTCGACCGACTTCATCAACACCTCGATCAGCGAGGTGATCAAGACGCTGGTCGAGGCGCTGCTGATCGTGACGGTGGTGATCTATCTCTTCCTGGGCAGCCTGCGCGCGGTGCTGGTGCCGGTGATCGCGATGCCGCTGTCGCTGATCGGCACCTTCTTCGTGATGCTGGCGCTGGGCTACTCGATCAACCTGCTCACCTTGCTGGCGCTGGTGCTGGCGATCGGGCTGGTGGTGGACGACGCCATCATCGTGGTGGAGAACGTCGACCGGCACATGCGCGAGGGCAAGTCGCCGATGCAGGCGGCCCTGCTCGCAGCGCGCGAGCTCGGCGGGCCCATTCTCGCGATGACCGTGGTGCTGGTGGCGGTGTACGTGCCCATCGGCTTCCAGGGCGGGCTGACCGGCTCGCTGTTCACCGAGTTCGCGTTCACGCTCGCGGGCGCCGTGGTGGTGTCGGGCGTGGTCGCGCTCACGCTGTCGCCGATGATGTGTTCGCGCATCTTCAAGCCCGAGCAGGACAGCGGCAAGTTCGCGACCAAGATCGAACACGTCTTCGAGCGCGTGCACCACCGCTACGCGCTGATCCTGCGCGGCGTGCTGCGCACCTGGCCGGTGATGATCGTGATGGGGGTGATCCTCATCGGCCTCCTGTTCGTGATGTTCAAGATGTCGAAGTCCGAGCTGGCACCCGAGGAGGACCAGGGCATCGTACTGTCGCAGGTGGTGGGCGCGCCCACGGCCACCATCACGCAGATGCAGACCTATGCCGACCAGATCTTCAAGGTCGCGCACGACACGCCCGAGTACGCGCAGCTGTTCCAGCTGACCGGCGTGCCGAGCACCAATGCCGGCATCGCCGGCGTGCTGCTCAAGCCCTGGGACCAGCGCACGCGCAGCGCGCACGACATCCAGGCCGACCTGCAGCAACGCTGGAACGGCATCGCGGGCGCCAAGGTGGTGGCCTTCCAGTTCCCGGCGCTGCCGGGCGCCTCGGGGCTGCCGGTGCAGTTCGTGATCAAGACCACCGAGCCGTTCGAGAACCTCAACACGCTCGCGCAGCAGATCATGGACAAGGCGCGCGCGGACGGAAAGTTCTACTACATCGACGCCGACCTCAAGATCGACCTGCCGCAGGCCACCGTGGTGGTCGACCGCGACAAGATCGCCTCGCTCGGCATCACGCAGCAGGACGTGGGCAACGCGCTGGGCGCGGCGCTCGGCGGCGGCTACGTCAACTACTTCTCGATCTCGGGCCGCTCCTACAAGGTGATCCCGCAGGTGCAGCAGGTGGACCGGCTCAACCCCTCGGACGTGCTGAACTTCTACATCAAGACGCCCAACGGCGTGGTGCCGGCCAGCACGGTCGCGAGCCTGAAGTACAGCGTGCAGCCCGAGACGGTGAACCACTTCCAGCAGCTCAACTCGGTGACCATCCAGGGCGTGCCCAGCGGCACGCAGGGCGAGACGCTCGAGTACCTGCGCGGCGTGGTGCAGCAGCTCGCGCCCAGCGGATACACGGTCGACTACGCGGGCCAGTCGCGCCAGTTCGTGCAGGAGTCGGGCAACTTCGCCATCACCTTCCTGTTCGCGCTGATCATCGTGTTCCTGGCGCTGGCGGCGCAGTTCGAGAGCTTCCGCGACCCGATCGTGATCCTGGTGTCGGTGCCGCTGGCCCTGTTCGGCGCCATGATCTTCATCTTCTGGGGCTTCGCCTCGATGAACATCTACACGCAGGTCGGGCTGGTCACGCTGATGGGCCTCATCAGCAAGCACGGCATCCTGATCGTCGAGGTGGCGAACCGGCTGCAGAAGCAGGGCCTGAGCAAGCTCGACGCCATCGTCGAGGCCTCGGGCACGCGGCTGCGCCCGATCCTGATGACGACGGCCGCCATGGTGTTCGGCGTGCTCCCGCTGGTGATCGCCTCGGGCGCCGGCGCGGCGGGTCGCAAGGCGATGGGCATCGTGATCTTCAGCGGGCTGTCGATCGGCACGCTGTTCACGCTGTTCGTGGTGCCGGCGATGTACCTGTTCATCGCGGCGCGGCACCAGAAGGAAGAGACCGGCCAGGCCGACGCGGTTGCGCCGCAGCAGCAGGTGGCGCCCGAGGCCTGAGCCGGCACCCACGCGATGGATGAAGGGCCCGCGGTCGCGAAGACCGCGGGCTTCTTTTTTGGGGGCCTTCTCGCGTCCGTCGCCTTGCCCGCGCGCTTTCAACTGCGCGACACTAGGCTCATGCAACTCCCCACCTACGACGACGTCACCGCCGCGGCCGCGCGGCTCGAAGGCCATGCCCACCGCACGCCGGTGCTGCGATCCAGCACCGCCGATGCGCGCTGGGGCGCCCGGTTCTTCTTCAAGTGCGAGAACTTCCAGCGCATGGGCGCCTTCAAGTTTCGCGGCGCCTTCAATGCCTTGTCGAAGTTCGACGCCGAGCAGCGCAAGGGCGGCGTGATCGCCTTCTCGTCGGGCAACCATGCGCAGGCGATCGCGCTCGCCGCGCGCCTGCTGGCCATGCCCGCGGTGATCGTGATGCCCAAGGACGCGCCGGCCGCCAAGCTCGCGGCCACGCGCGGCTACGGCGCCGAGGTGGTGCAGTACGACCGCTTCACCGAGGACCGCGAGGCGCTGACGCGCCGGCTCGCCACCGAGCGCGGCATGACGCTGATCCCGCCCTACGACCATCCCGACGTGCTCAGCGGCCAGGGCACGGCCGTGAAGGAACTGATCGAGGAGACCGGCCCGCTCGACCACCTGTTCGTCTGCCTCGGCGGCGGCGGGCTGCTGTCGGGCTCGGCGCTGTCGGCGCGCGCGCTCGCGCCCGGCTGCAAGGTCTACGGCGTCGAGCCCGAGGCCGGCAACGACGGCCAGCAATCGTTCCGTGCGGGCAGCATCGTGCACATCGACACGCCCAAGACCATCGCCGACGGCGCGCAGACCCAGCACCTGGGCGAGTACACCTTCGGCATCATCCGGCGCGACGTCGACGACATCTTCACGGTCAGCGATGCGCAGCTCGTGGAGGCGATGCGCTTCTTCGCCGAACGCATGAAGATGGTGGTCGAGCCCACGGGCTGCCTCGCGTTCGCGGCCGCCTGCGCGGCGGGTCCGCTGATCGCCGGCCAGCGCGTGGGCGTGCTGATCAGCGGCGGCAACGTGGACCTGGGGCGCTACGCGGCGCTGCTCGGCGGCACCGCCTAGGGTCGTTGCCAGACGACGCGGCGCGCGTTCTCGCCGCATTCGAGCAACTGCCGGTAGGCCGGCGCATCGAAGCCCGGCAGTTCGAACAGCCAGGCCTCGAAGCGCGCGAAGCCACCGGCCAGCGTGGTGACCGCCATCAGCGGCTGCGTGCCGTCGCGCTGCGCGCAGGGCTCGATCCACACGCGCGGCAGGCCCTCGGCCATGGTCTGCGAGCGCACCGCGATCGCATCGATGGCCCCGAGCTCGACACGGGTCTGCACGTTGCCCCGGCGCACCAGCATCAGCGCATCGCTGCCGAGCGCGATGCGCGCGCCGTCGTAGGGCGATTGCGACGGGGCGGCGGGTCCCTTGCCGCGCAGCGCGCCGCGCGCCCGCTGGAACGCGCGCAGCGAGCGGCTGCCGAAGATGTAGGCCGTGCCCACCGCGTAGAAGACGGCCTGGAAGCCGATGAAGGCGATCGTCGCCGGGCCCACGCCGTTGGCGTTGCGCGTGGAAATCAAGGTCCAGAGCGCGAAGGCGCTGGCGACGGCCGCGACCGCGCTGATAGCGCCCCAGAGCCAGGCCGCCGCGCGGCTGCCGCGCAGCGCGGCCAGGAACACCAGCGCATAGACGGCCAGCCGGATGCCGATCATCGAACTGGGCCGCATGGCCACCTGCCACAGCTCGGTGGCGACGTAGATCGCCGCGATCGCGGCCAGCGGCCAGGGCGCGCGCACCGTTCAGCCGACGCGGATGCCCGCGGCCGTGAGGTGCAGCAGCCGGTCGGCGCGCGCGGCCGCGCTTTCCGAATGCGTGACCAGCACCAGCGAGGCGCCGTGCTCGCGCGTCTGCGCAATCAGCAGGTCCATGACCTTGGCGGCGGTCGAGGGATCGAGGTTGCCCGTGGGTTCGTCGGCCAGCAGCAGCGCGGGCCGGTGCACCAGCGCGCGTGCGATCGCCACGCGCTGCAGCTGGCCGCCCGAGAGCGTCTGCGGCAGCCGCGCGCCCATGCCCGGCAGGCCCACGGCCTCGAGCATGCGCGCGATGCGTGCCTCGTCGCGGCGCTCGCCGAGCAGCATCAGCGGCAGCGCGACGTTCTGCGCCACGTCGAGGTGCGGCAGCACGTGGAAGGCCTGGAACACGAAGCCCACATGGCGCCGGCGCCAGAGCGCGCAGGCCTCGGCGTCGAGCGCGCCGATGTCGGTGCCGTCGTGCACCACGCTGCCGGTGTCCCAGCGGTCGAGGCCGGCCATGCAGTTGAGCAGCGTGGACTTGCCGACGCCCGATTCGCCGACGATGGCGACGAATTCGCCGGGCTCGATCGCGAGGCTGACGTGCTCGAACACCGGCGCCTGGCCGTAGTGCTTGCCCAGGTCGGAGAGGCGCAGGGTCATTGGATAAGCGTGGGCGCGATGAGGCGAACCGCCGACTGCAGCGCGTCGGGCGCGTCGCAGGCGATCACGGTGCGGTGGGGCATGCCGCGCAGCCAGGTGACCTGGCGCTTGGCGAGCTGGCGCGTGGCGGCGATGCCGCGGTCGCGCAGGTCCTGCAGGGCGGCGGCATCGGGCGGGTCGGCGACGTCGAGGGTCTCCCAGGCCTGCCGGTAGCCCACGCAGCGCATCGAGGGCAGATCGGGCGAGAGGTCGCCGCGCGCGCGCAGCGCACGCACCTCGTCGAGGAAGCCCGCGGCCAGCATGGCGTCGAAGCGCTGCGCGATGCGCGCATGCAGCCAGGCGCGGTCGGCGGGCTCGAGCGAGAACAGCCGGCCGCCTTCGACGCCGCGCGTGGACTTGCTGTCGCTGGCGTGGAAGTGCGACAGCGGCTGGCCGCTGCTCTCGTACACCTCGAGCGCGCGCTGGATGCGCTGGCTGTCCTGCGGCGCGAGCCGCGCGGCCGTGACCGGATCGACCTGCGCGAGCCGCGCATGCATCGCGGGCCAGCCGAGTTCGGCGGCCTCGGCATCGATGCGCGCGCGCACCGCGGCGTCGGCCGCGGGCATCGCGTCGATGCCGTCGAACAGCGCCTTGAAGTACAGCATCGTGCCGCCGACCAGCAGCGGCATCGCGCCGCGCGCGCGGATCTCGTCGATCAGCCGCGCCGCATCGGCCACGAAGGCCGCCGCGCTGTAGCTCTCGCGCGCATCGAGGATGTCGATCAGGTGGTGCGGCACCGCGCGCAGCTCGTCGGCGCTGGGCTTGGCGGTGCCGATGTCCATGCCGCGGTAGACCAGCGCCGAGTCGACGCTGACGATCTCCACCGGGTGTTCGCGTGCGAGTGCCAGCGCGACGGCGGTCTTGCCAGAGGCGGTGGGGCCGGCGAGGGCGATGAAGCGGGGTGGATCGGGGGGAGAGGAAAAGGGACCCATGAAGGGGTCGAGCGTAGCAAATGGAGGGGACGAAGACGGGAACGGACTTCCGGACGCAGAGGACGCGAAGGTCTCGCAAAGGACGCAAAAGGAATGCAAGGAGATTTTCTTGAATTTCTCTTTCGCGCTCTTCGCGAAACCTTCGCGTCCTCTGCGTCCGGCTGTTGTGTTTCTATCTCAGCTCGTCTCGCGCATCCGCCGTATGTCGCGCAGCGGCGGCGCCCCGAACAGCCGCGCATATTCGCGGCTGAACTGCGAGGCGCTCTCGTAGCCCACGCGCACGCCCGCGGTGCCGGCGTCGATGCCCTGGTTCAGCATCAGCTGCCGCGCCTCCTGCAGCCGCAATTGCTTGAGGTACTGCATCGGGCTCATGCCCGCCACGGCGCGGAAATGCTGGCGGAAGGTCGAGGGGCTCATGTTCGCGGAGGCCGCCAGTTCGTCGGCCAGCACGTTGCGCGTGAAGTTGAGCTTGAGCCAGGCCATGCTCTGCGCCACCTGCTGGCTCGGCGAGCCGATCGCCACCAGGCGCTGCAGCTGCGGGCCGTGGCGGCCCGCGAGCAGCCGCACCATGATCTCGCGCTGCAGCAGCGGCGCGAGCTGCGGGATCAGCCGCGGCTCGGCGAGCAGGTCGACCAGCCGCGTCACGGCGCCGAGCAGCGTGGGGTCGAGGTCGCCGAGCGACATGGCGCGCTGGTTGCCGTCCCGGGGCGGCGGGGGCAGCGCCATCTCGGCGGCCAGTTGCACGATCGCGCGCGGATCGAGCTGCAACGCCAGGCCGACGAAGGGCTGCGCCGCGCTGGCGCGGGTGATGTGCGAGACCACGGGCAGGTCGGCCGTGGTCAGCAGCGACTGGCCCGCGGCATAGTCGAACACCTCGTCGCCGAGCGCCACGCGTTTCTGCCCGCTGACCGTGATGCCGAGGCCGAAGCCGTAGAGGCAGTGCAGCGGCGCGGTCATCGCGCTGCGGCGGTGCAGCGAGAGCGCGGGAATGGCCGTGAGGTAGTCGCCGTCGGCCTGCGCGGTGCGCGCGACGGCGCGCTGCAGGTCGTCGAGCACGGCCGGGGAATCCAGCCGCGCGGGCTCGGCGAGGTCCATCTGGATCCTTTCGAAGTACAGGTCGCGAAAAGTCTAGCCCGGGGCGTTCGCGCGGCGCGCATTTCCGCCGCAGTCTCGGTGTTTCAGGCAAGAACGCGAGCGAATCAGGCAAACGCGCGGCCGGGCTACGCCCCACACTCGCCGTCGAATCAGGCAACTCTCCTTCCCCACGATTTCCACGATGAACATAGAAAAGATCGCTTCCGTCACCGCCTCGCTCGCGCTGGCCCTGGGCCTCGGCGCGGGCACCCTGTGGCCGCGCCAGGCCGACGCCAGCCTCGCGCTGGCCCAGAAGTACGCCTGCGTCGCCTGCCACCAGCCCGCCACCAAGGTGGTGGGCCCGTCCTGGAAGGACATCGGCGCGAAGTACGGCGACGGCAAGGGCACGGCCGCGCAGCTCGCCGCCAGCATCAAGGCCGGCAGCTCGGGCAAATGGGGCCCGATGCCGATGCCGCCGCAGGCCCAGGTGCCCGATGCCGACCTGCAGGCGCTCGCGCAATGGCTGCTCGACGGCGCCAAGTGAATCCCCCTTCCCCACCCACCCACGGAGAAAACAAGCAATGACTGCGCTCCACGTCAATGGCCGTGACCACACGGTCGATGCCGATCCCGGCACGCCCATCCTCTGGGCCCTGCGCGACACGCTGGGCATGACCGGCACCAAGTTCGGCTGCGGCGCCGCGCTGTGCGGCGCCTGCACCGTGCACCTCGACGGCCAGGCGATCCGCTCGTGCATCACGCCGATCGCCGCCGCCGACGGCAAGAAGATCACCACCATCGAACGCATGACCGACGGCAGCGACCGCGTCGGCGCCGCCGTGCACGCCGCCTGGGTGCGGCACGACGTCGCGCAGTGCGGCTACTGCCAGAGCGGCCAGATCATGAGCGCGACCGCCTTCCTGCAGTCGCTGCCCGCGGGCAAGCAGCCCAGCGCCGACGAGATCGACTCGGCCATGGCCGGCAACATCTGTCGATGCGGCACCTATGCGCGCATCCGCGCCGCCGTGGCCGATGCAGCCCGCAACCTCGCCTGAAGGAAACGCCATGCTGCCCCACATCGACTACCACGACCTGCCGCGTTCGCTGCAACGCCTGATGGCCCGCCCCGCGGCCGACGAGCCCGCCGCGCTGCCCCGTCGCAGCTTCCTCAAGATCGTCGGCGCGAGCGGTTTCGCGCTCGGCACCTTCCCGCACCTGGCCCTGGCGCAGGCCGGCGGCGCGGCCCCGGCTGCCGGCGGCCTCAAGCCGACGCAACAGCCGCTGGCCTTCGTGCAGATCGCGCCCAACGGCGAGGTCATGGTGACCATCAACCGGCTCGAGTTCGGCCAGGGCGTGCAGACCGGCCTGCCGATGATCCTGGCCGAGGAGCTCGACGCCGACTGGGCGCTGGTGCGCAGCCGCAGCGGCACCAACGACGCCGCCTATGCCGATCCCTTCTTCGGCATGCACCTGACCGGCGGCTCGAACACCATCAAGAACAGCTTCGTGCAGTACCGCGAGCTCGGCGCCCGCGCCCGCGCCATGCTGCTGTCGGCTGCGGCGGCGCGCTGGAAGGTCGATGCCTCCACCCTGCGCACGCAGGCCGGCACGGTGCTCGGCCCGGGCGGGCGCAAGGCGAGCTACGGCGAGCTGGCCGAGGCGGCGATGGCGCTGCCGGTGCCCGAGAAGGTGGTGCTCAAGGACCCGAAGGACTTCCGCATCATCGGCCGCCCGACCCAGCGCCTCGACGCGGCCGCCAAGAGCAGCGGCCGGCAGGACTTCGGCATCGACGTCAAGCACCCGGGCCAGCTCACGGCGGTGGTAGCCCATCCGCCGGTGTTCGGCGCCCGCCTGGCTTCGGTGGACGACAGCGCCGCGCGCGCCGTCAAGGGCGTGAAGGCGGTCGTGCGCATTCCGCTGGACCGCGGCGCCGAGGGCGTGGCCGTGGTGGCCGACGGCTACTGGCCCGCCAAGCTGGGCCGCGACGCGCTCAAGCTGCAGTGGGACACGGCCGCCGTCGAGAAGGTCGATTCCGACAAGCAGCTGGCCCAGTACCGCGAACTGGCCGGCCGTCCCGGCAACCGGAAGTTCGACGCCGACATGGCGCCGCTGGCCAATGCGCCGCGCAAGCTCGAGGCCGAGTTCGTGTTTCCCTACCTGGCGCATGCGCCGATGGAGCCGCTGAACTGCACCGTGAAGCTGTCGGACGGGCGTGCCGAGCTGTGGGTCGGCACCCAGTCCGCCGACCTCGACGGCATCGCCGCGGCGCGCGCACTGAAGCTCGAGCCCGCGCAGGTGAAGGTCAACGTGCAGATGGCGGGCGGCGGCTTCGGCCGCCGCTTCGTGAGCACCAGCGACTTCGTGGTCGAGGCCTGCGAGATCGCCAAGGCCACGCGCGCCGCCGGCCTCGACGTGCCGGTGCGGCTGCTGTGGAGCCGCGAGGACGACATCAAGGGCGGCTACTACCGGCCGATGCACCTGCATCGCGCGCGCATCGGCTTCGACGAGCGCGGTCGCATCCTGGCCTGGGACCATGTCATCGTGGGCCAGTCCATCACCGCGGGCACGGTGTTCGCGGGCGCCATGGTGAAGGACGGCATCGACGCCACGGCGGTCGAGGGCATGCGCGATCCCTATCCGCTGCCGATGCGCCTGACGGTGCACCATCCGCAGCTCAACGTGCCGGTGCTGTGGTGGCGCAGCGTGGGTTCGACCCACACCGCCTTCGTGATGGAGACGCTGATCGACGAGATCGCGCGCAGCACCAAGCAGGACCCGGTGGCCTACCGCATGCAGCTGTTCGGCGACAAGCATCCGCGCCATCGCGCCGCGCTGCAGCTGGCCGTCGACAAGAGCGGCTACGGCAAGAAGAAGCTCGCGGACGGCCGCGCCTGGGGCGTGGCGGTGCACGAGTCCTTCGAATCGGTGGTGGCCTACGTGGTGGAAGCCTCGGTCAAGGACGGCCAGCCGGTGTTGCACCGCGTGACCAGCGGCGTGCACTGCAACCTGGCCGTCAATCCGCGCAGCGTGGAAGCGCAGGTGCAGGGCGCGGCGGTGATGGGGCTGTCGACCTGCCTCCCGGGCAGCGCGATCACCTTGAAGGACGGCGTGGTGCAGCAGGGCAACTTCGGCGACTTCACGGTGGCGCGCATCACGCAGGTGCCGGAGTTCGACATCCACATCGTGCCGAGCGCCGATGCGCCCAAGGGGATGGGGGAGCCGGGCCTGCCGCCGCTGGCGCCCGCTTTCGCCAATGCCGTGGCGCAGTTGACGGGCAAGCCGCTGCGGCGGCTGCCGTTCGAGCTGGCCTGAGGTCCTAGATCGCGGCGGGCGCGCTGTTCTCGCGCGCCTGGCCGCGCACGTCCTGCGGCGACACCGCGGGCGGCAGCGCCGGCGAGGGCGGCGACAGCTTGGGCTGGTTGCGTGCCACCATGTTGTCGGGCTTCATGCGGAACAGCTGCGTGAGCGCCGCGCGGTACTGGGCCTCGCCGACCGAGTTGGTGTTGTGGTGCGAGCCGCCTTCCACCAGCACGAACAGCTTGGGCACGGTGGCCGCGTCGTAGAGCTTGCGGCCCAGCGTCGGGTTGATCAGGCTGTCGGCGGTGCCGTGCACCACCAGCAGCGGCGCGCCGATGTCCTTGACCTTGTCGATCGCCTCGAAGCGCTGGGTGATGAAGGGACGGAAGGGCAGCCAGCCCCACTTGAAGCTGCCGACCACGTCGGCGATCGAGGTGAAGGTGCTCTCGACGATGGTGCCGCTCTCGTCGTTCACGCGCGCCGCCAGGTCGATGCCGATGGCGCCGCCCAGCGAGTGGCCGAAGATGTAGCGGTGCTGGCGCGGATGGCGCGCGGCCAGCCAGGTCCAGGCGGCGCGGGCATCCTCGCGCGCCGACTCTTCCGAGGGCAGGCCCTTGGAGCTCTTGCCGAAGCCGCGGTAGTCGATGGCCAGCACCGAGAAACCGAGTTCGTGCATGCGCTGGATGCGCGGGGCCGAGCCCGCCACGTTGTAGCGCGCGCCGTGCAGGTACAGCAGCACCGGGGTCTCGGTGGTCTCGGGCTCGCCGCCGAGCCACAGGCCGTGCAGGCGCGCGGGCTCGCCCGTGATGGAGGACTGGAAGTCGATCCACACGTCCTGCATGCCCTGGGCCATGGTGGCGGTGTTGCCCCAGCTGCGGTCGCTGGGCTGGAAGATCCATTCGCGCTGCTGCTCGTCGAAGGTCGAGCAGCCGGCGGCAAGAATGGCGCAAAGCGAAAGGACTGACGCGAGGAGGGTCCAGCGTTTCATCATGGGAATGAGGGACAGCGATGCCGGCGAAAAAGTTCATCTGCCTGCTGCCGAAACACGCCGACGTGCGTTTCGACACCTCCCTGACCAGCGCCTTGTGGCGTCTTTGGCGAACTCACCATGCAACGTGCGTGCCCGCCATGCGGATGACGGCCCCAAACCCGGAAAAACCCTCAAAAAGCCGCCAATTGGCGGCTTTTGGGACGGCTTTTGGTGCGGATTCGCTCAGCGCCCGCGCATGAACAGGGCGTCGAGCTCGCGGATCGAGAGCTGGCGCCAGGTCGGGCGGCCGTGGTTGCACTGGTCCGAACGCTCGGTCGCCTCCATCTGGCGTAACAAGGCGTTCATCTCGTCGAGCGTGAGCTTGCGGTTGGCGCGCACCGCGCCGTGGCAGGCCATGGTCGACAGCAATTCGTTCTGGGCCCGCTGCACCACGGTGCTCGCATCGTGCTGCGACAGCTCGGCCAGCACGCTGCGCGCCAGCTCGACCGGGTCGCCGTCGGCCAGCGTGCCGGGCACCGCGCGCACCGCCAGGGTGCGCGGCGAGAAGGGCGTGATCTCCAGGCCCAGGGTGGCGAGCACGGCGGTGCAGGCCTCGGCCGTGGCCACTTCCTGCGGCGTGGCGGCGAAGGTGGCGGGGATCAGCAGCGGCTGGCTCGAGATGGCGGCGCCGTCGAGCTGGGTCTTCAGGCGCTCGTAGACGATGCGCTCGTGGGCCGCGTGCATGTCGACCACGATCAGGCCCTGGCTGTTCTCGGCCAGGATGTAGATGCCCTGCAACTGCGCCAGCGCGCGGCCCAGCGGCCAGGCTTCGTCGTTGTGGGCCAGCGCCTGGGGCTCGGCCGCGAGGCCCGCGGGGGGCTGGAACGGGGCGGCCGGGGCCTGGGTGCCGAAGGCGGCGGCCGGCGCCGCGCCGACGCCGGAATCGGACAGCACGGGCCAGTGGGCCGAGGCCGACTCGGGCGCCAGCAGGGTCTCGCTGGCGCGCCGCGGCCACATGGCCTCGAAATCGCCGGCGCCGCGTTCGGCGGCCCTGAAGTTGATGGCCGGTTGCGACCACGAGCCGGTCGTGACCGGCGACACCGGCTTGAAGAAGGGCTGCTGCGCCTGGGCCGCCTGCGTGGCGTCGCCGGCGCGCGGCGCGGCCAGCGCGTTCTCGACCGCATGGCGCACCGCCTGGTGCACCTCGCGGCCGTCGCGGAAGCGCACCTCGATCTTGGTCGGGTGCACGTTCACGTCGACGCGCGCGGGGTCGATCTCGAGGTAGAGCACGTAGACCGGCTGGCGCTGGCCGTGCAGCACGTCCTCGTAGGCGCTGCGCACCGCGTGCGACAGCACCTTGTCGCGCACGAAACGGCCGTTGACGTAGAAGAACTGGTGGTCGGCGCGCGAGCGCGCCGCATCGGGGATGCCGGCGCGGCCGACCACGCGCACCGGGCCGCCCACATGCTCGACGACGACGCTCTGCGCCACGAAATCCTCGCTGAGCGCATCGCCCAGGCGTTGCTCGCGCTGCTCGCTGGCGCGCCATTGCTCGACCAGCTTGCCGTCGTGCCAGACCGAGAAGCCCACGTCGGGCCGCGCCAGCGCATGGCGGCGCACCGCCTCGATGCAGTGGGCGAGCTCGGTGGCATCGGTCTTGAGGAACTTGCGCCGCGCCGGGGTCGCGAAGAACAGCTCGCGCACCTCGACCGTGGTGCCGCGCGAACGCGCCACCGGGCGCAGTTCGCCCGTGCGGCCGTCGAGCGACCAGGCGCCGTCGGCACCCACCGCGCGCGACTGCAGGCTCAGCTCGGCGATCGCGTTGATGGCGGCCAGCGCCTCGCCGCGAAAGCCCATGGTGCCGACCGTCTCGAGGTCGTTGAGGCTCGCGATCTTGCTGGTGGCATGGCGCCGCAGCGCCACCACGAGCTCCTCGCGCGGGATGCCCAGGCCGTCGTCCTCGATCGAGATCAGCCGCACGCCGCCGGCCGCCAGTCGCACCGTGACCTGCGTCGCGCCCGCGTCGAGCGCGTTGTCGAGCAGCTCGCGCACCACCGAGGCCGGGCGCTCGACCACCTCGCCCGCGGCGATCTGGCTGATCAGCTCGTCGGGGAGTTCGCGGATCGGGCGGCGTTCGGCGGGGGGGAGGGAGGAGGTGGGAAGGGCGCTCACCGAACCATTCTAGAAGCTGGCCCGGACCGGCCTCCCGGGCGGGGCATCGGCTGTATTTGCAGCGCTTATACGGCCTCGCAACCGATCTCATTGGCGCTCGCGCGGCGCTCTCCCTAAGCTGCGGCCGCTCCACGAGAACGCCCTTCGAGAAAGACCCCCAATGACCACCCGCCCCCTCCGTTCCGCCGCCTGGTTCGACAACCCCGAGCACAGCGAACTCTCGGTCCTCCACCTGGCCTGGTACCTCAACTACGGCCTGACGCGCGAGGAGCTGCAGTCCGGCCGCCCCATCATCGCGATCGCGCAGAGCGGCTCCGACCTGACGCCGTGCAACCGGCACCACCGCGAGCTCGCGCAGCGGGTGCGCGACGGCATCCGCGAGATGGGCGGCATCGCGATGGAATTCCCGATGCACCCGATCCAGGAGAACGGCCGCCGGCCCACGGCCGCGCTCGACCGCAACCTGGCCTACCTGGGCCTGGTCGAGACGCTGACCGGCTACCCGATCGACGGCGTGGTGCTCACCACCGGCTGCGACAAGACCGCCCCGGCCGCGCTGATGGCCGCGGCCACCGCGAACATCCCGGCCATCGTGCTGTCGGGCGGGCCGATGCTCAACGGCTGGCACGACGGGCAGCGCACCGGCACCGGCACCACGCTGTTCAAGGCGCGCGAGCTGTTCGCCAAGGGCAGCATCGATTTCCCGGGCTACATCGACCTGGTCGGCTCCACCGTGCCCTCGATCGGCCACTGCAACGTGATGGGCACGGCCTCGACCATGAATGCGCTGGCCGAGGCGCTGGGCATGAGCCTGCCGGGCTGCGCCGCGATTCCGGCGCCGTACCGCGAACGCGGGCAGATGGCCTACGAGACCGGGCGGCGCATCGTGCAGATGGTGCGCGAGGACCTCAAGCCCTCGGACATCCTCACGCGCGCGGCCTTCGAGAACGCGATCGTCGTCAACTCGGCGATCGGCGGCTCGACCAACGCGCCGATCCACCTGATCGCGATCGCCAAGCACGCGGGCGTGGACCTGGCCATCCAGGACTGGGAGAGCGTGGGGCTCGAGGTGCCGCTGCTGCTCGACATGCAGCCGGCCGGCAAGTACCTGGGCGAGGAGTTCTACCGCGCCGGCGGCGTGCCGGCCGTGGTGGCCGAGCTCCATCGCCACGGCCTGATCCGCGAGGGCGCGCTCACGGTCACGGGCCGCACGCTGGCGCAGAACTGCGCGCAGGCGCCGGTGAAGGACGCCGACGTGATCCGCCCCTTCGAGGCGCCGCTGCGACAGAACGCCGGCTTCCTCGTGATGTCGGGCAATCTCTTCGACAGCGCGATCATGAAGACCAGCGTGATCTCGGACGAGTTCAGGGCACGCTACCTGAGCGCGCCCGGCGACCCCGATGCCTTCGTCGGCCGCGCCATCGTGTTCGACGGCCCCGAGGACTACGAGCGCCGCATCGAGGACCCGGCGCTCGACATCGACGCCTCCTGCATCCTGTTCATGCGCGGCGTCGGGCCGATCGGGCATCCGGGCTCGTCGGAGGTGGTGAACATGCGCGCGCCCGCGCATCTGCTCAAGAGCGGCGTCTCGGCGCTGCCCTGCATCGGCGACGGCCGGCAGTCGGGCACCTCGGGATCGCCCTCGATCCTCAATGCCTCGCCCGAGGCGGCGGCGGGCGCGGGCCTGGCGCTGCTGCGCACCGGCGACCGCGTGCGCGTGGACCTGAAGGCGCGCCGCGTCGACATGCTGGTGGACGAAGAAGAACTGCGCTCCCGCGCGCGCCAGCTCGAGGCCGCGGGCGGCTATCCGATCCCCGCGAGCCAGACGCCGTGGCAGGAGATCCAGCGCGCGATGGTCGACACGCTGTCCGAGGGCATGGTGCTCAAGCCGGCCGTCAAGTACCAGCGCGTGGCGCAGACCGCGGGGATTCCGCGCCGCAACCACTAGCCCGAACAAGCCTCATCAGAAGAACCAAGGAGACGACGATGAATCCCTACAGCCCCCTGGTCGGCGCGGCCGTCCACAAGGCGCGCTGGCGCCTGCTGCCGATGCTGATCCTCATGTACATCATGTCGATCCTCGACCGCGTCAACGTCGGCTTCGCGAAGAACGCGCTGCAGATCGACACCGGCCTCAGCGACGGCGCCTTCGCGCTCGGCGCCGGCATCTTCTTCGTGAGCTACGCCCTCTTCGAGGTGCCGAGCAACGTGATCATGACGCGCATCGGCCCGCGCATCTGGCTCAGCCGGATCATGGTGAGCTGGGGCCTGGTGGCCTCGGCCATGATGTTCGCGACCACCGAGACCTCGTTCTACCTGCTGCGCTTCCTGCTCGGCATCGCCGAGGCCGGCTTCTACCCGGGCGTGCTGCTGACGCTGACCTACTGGTTCCCGGCCAGGGTGCGGGCGCAGGCCAACGGCATCCTGCTGTTCGGCTTCGCGGGGGCGCTGGTGATCGGCGGGCCGGTCTCGGGCGCGCTGCTCGAGATGCACGGCATCGGCGGACTCAAGGGCTGGGAGTGGATGTTCCTGATCGAGGGCGCGATGGCGGTGGTGGTCGGCATCGCGGCCTTCTTCGTGATCGTCGACCGGCCGCATGCCGCGAAGTGGCTCGCGAGCGCGGAGCAGGACGCGCTGCAGGCCGTGCTCGACCAGGAGGCGGCGCAGAAGGCGGCCGGCAGCCCGCACACCGTGATGCAGACCTTGCGTAACCCGAAGGTGATGTTCTTCGCGCTGAACTTCTTCATCGTGCAGATCGCGGCCTACGGCCTGATCTTCTACCTGCCGAGCCAGGTGTCGCAGATCCTCGGCCAGAAGATCGGGCTGATGGTGGGCTTCGTCACCAGCATCCCGTGGCTGCTGGCGCTGTTCGTCGTCTACTTCGTCACGCGCTGGTCGGACCGGCACCACGAGCGGCGGCGCCTCACGGTGGCCTCGCTCTACACGGTGTTCGGCGTGTGCGTGTGCCTGTCGGCGCACGGTTCGCCGATCTTCGCGATCGCGGCCTTGTCGATCGGCGCCTCGACCTACCTGTCGGGCACGCCGATCTTCTATGCCTTCCTGTCGGAGCGCCTCTCGGGCCTGGGCATCGCCACCGGCATCGCGCTGGTGAATTCCATCGGCAATCTCGGCGGCTTCGTGGCGCCGAACCTGCGCACCTATGTCGAGCAGAACCATGGCGGTTCGGCCGCGGGCCTCTACACGCTGGGCGGCGCGGCGCTGCTCGCGGCCCTGATGCTGGCGCTGATGCCCAGGGGCTGGCGCACGGTGGCCGCCGCGCCGTGCGAGGGCTCGAGATCCGGCGCGGCGCTCGACGGCTCGGCGCTGCCGCGCGGCTGAATCCGGTTCAGAGCGACAGCCGCCAGGCGCGCGCGAGCGCCTGCATCGCGCAGTCGACCTCGGGGCGCCGCAGCGCGCCCGCGAGGCAGACGAAGCGCAGGTCGCTCTCGATGCCGACTTGGTCGGCGATCACCAATCCCTCGCGCTGGCTGGCGCGCAGCGCCACCGCGTCGCGCGCCAGCGAGATGCCCACGCCCGCGCGCACCAGCGCGAGCATCGACGACTCCTGGTCGGCCTGCGCCGCCTTCTTCAGCACCAGCCCGCGCGCCTGCAGCACCGGCGCCAGCAGCCGCGAATGCGAAGAGGTCGCCGGCGCCAGCACCCAGGGCAGGCAGCTCAGGTCGGGCCAGTCGCGGCCCATCACCTGCGGCCCCCAGCCCGGCGGGCCGATCACCTGGTAGCTGAAGCGCGTGAGCACGCTCGAATGGAAGGCCTTGCCCTCGCTGCGGCGCGAGGCCGAGCTGGCCTGCGGCAGGTCGCTCGCTTCGGGATCGCCGAGGTAGAAGCCGACGTCGACCTCCTTGTTCAGCAGCTTCGCGAGCACCTCGCCGCTGGTGCCGTGGTGCAGCTCGGTCTCGAGCTCGGGCGCCAGCGTCACCAGCTCCTTGAGCAGGCCGCTCAGGCGCGTGAACTCGGGGTCGAGGATGGTGCCGATGCGCAGCGCGCCGCGCACGCCGCCCTTCATGCGCTCGGCGGCGATCGCGAAATCGTTGAGGCCTTCGAGCGCGTGTTCCGCGTGGTTGAGCAGCGCCGCGCCGTCGCGCGTCAGCAGCAGGCCGGTGGGCGTGCGCTGGAACAGCTCGAGCTCGACCAGCGCGCCCAGCTCCTTGAGCTGCAGGCTGACAGCCGGCTGCGTGAGGAAGAGGCGCTGCGCGCCTTTGGACACCGATCCCTCGCGCGCGACGGCCACGAAGGCCTGCAGCAGCCGCGGGTCGATCTTCTTCATGCGGCGCGCATGTTCAGGGCATCAGCGTGTTCGAGGGCAGCGTCTCGTCGAGCAGCTTGCGCGCCGTCTCGATGCCGGCCACCGGCAGCAGCTTCGGGTCGAGCAGGCCCACCTGCACCAGCACGCTGGCCTGGTCCCAGTAGATGTGCTCGTGGTAGAGCTTGTCGCCGCGGAACTTGATGACCGCGAGCAGCGGCACCTCCACGCGCCGGCCCGTGGGCGCCACGCCCGGCAGCATCCACGGGATCTCGGTGGTGTGGGTGAAGGTGAAAAGCAACTCGTCGACCACCTGCGTCGCGCCGACCGTGCGCGAAATCGAGGTCAGCGCGGTGTCGGGCGGATTGCTGTTGACGAAGTGATTCGTGTAGAAGGCATGCAGGTCCCTGTAGCCCACGCCGCCGGTCATGGTCGGGATGTGGTTGACGTAGGGCTCGGCCACCATGGTCGACATGGTGTCGTCGACGTTGCGCGTGCCGAACTCATACTCGCAGTGCTTGTCCCACAGCGCCGAGAGGTCGTAGTGCGGACCGATCGCGGCCTTGAGCGCGGCGATGCTGCGCTCGTGCGCCATCAGCGCCGAGGGCTTGTGGAAGTGGTCGCTGCCCGCGCGCGCGAAGGCGTGGTCGACGCCCGGATAGACGTGCAGCGCCACCTTCGGATGGCCCTTGAGCGCCTGCACGATGCGCTCGCGCGCCTCGGGCGGGCAGAACTTGTCGAGCTCGGCCACGTGCAGCAGCAGCGGCTTGCGGATGTTCTTGGCTTCCTCGAGCGCCGCGTCGATGCCCACGCCGTAGTAGCCCACCGACACGTCGGCATCGGTGCGGCAGGCCGCGAGGTAGGCCAGCTTGCCGCCGAGGCAGAAGCCCAGCACGCCGGCCTGGCGCTCGACCACCTCGGGCCGGTCGCGCAGCACGTCGAGCGCGGCCTGGATGTCCTCCATGCCCTTGGCCTCGTCGAAGCCGCCGTAGAACTCGAAGGCCTGCTGCCAGTCGGCCTCGCTGTAGCCCAGTTCCACGTCGGGCTGCTGGCGCCAGAACAGGTCGGGCACCAGCACCACGTAGCCTTCCTCGGCGTAGTAGTCGGCCACGTCGCGCATGGTCTTGTTCACGCCGAAGATCTCCTGCGCGATCACCAGGCCGGGCCCGTGGCCCGAGGCCGGCACGGCGAGGTAGCCGCGGAAGCTGCCGCTGCCGTCTTTGGCGGCGAGCTGGATGTATTGACCTGTCATCGGTGTCTCCAAGGTGGGGATGGGTGTTCTGCAGGCGCGGTCGCGGCCTGGGGTCTTCGCCCGAGGGGCGGACGCTGCAAGGATAATCCGCCCCCATGGAAATCATCAGCTTTCTCGTCGACTTCATCCTGCATGTCGACAAGCACCTCGAGGCCTTCGTCATCGCCTATGGCCCCTGGGTCTACGCGCTCCTGTTCCTGATCGTGTTCGTCGAGACGGGGGTGGTGGTGATGCCCTTCCTGCCCGGCGATTCGCTGCTGTTCATCGTGGGCGCGCTGTGTGGCGTAGGGCTGATGAGCTTTCCGATCGCCTGCACCTTGCTGGTGATCGCGGCCATCCTCGGCGACCAGTGCAACTACAGCATCGGGCGCTATTTCGGGCCCAAGGTGTTCCAGTGGGAGAGTTCGCGCTTCTTCAACCGCAAGGCCTTCGACCAGGCGCATGCCTTCTACGAGCGCTACGGCGGCATCACCATCGTGCTGGCGCGCTTCATGCCCTTCATCCGCACCTTCGCGCCCTTCGTGGCCGGCGTGGCCGAGATGAATCGCGCCAAGTTCAGCATGTTCAACGTCGGCGGTGCGCTGTTGTGGGTGCTGGGCATCGCGACCGCGGGCTATTTCTTCGGCAACCTGCCGCTGGTGCGCGAACACCTCGACAAGATCATCTGGGCGCTGATCTTCGTACCGGGCCTGCTCGCGATCTTCGGCGCCTGGCGTGCCTCGCGGGCCGAGAAGGCGCGCGCGCAGCAGGGCGCCTGAGGCCGCTCGCCCACGAAAAAAGAGCGCCCCGCGAGGCGCTCTTTTCGTTGGTGCGGCACGGGTGCCAGGCACCCGGACGGTCAGTAGTTCGGGCCGTTGCGCGGGTAGTAATTGCCCTGCGGGTAGCGCTGCTGGTTGTAGTAGTTGCGTTCGTCGGCATTGCGGCCGACCTGGTTGCCGATGATGCCGCCGATGGCGGCACCACCCACGGTGCTGGCGGTGTTGCCGCCGATCGCATTGCCGACCAGCGCGCCGCCGACCGCGCCGACGCCCGTGCCCAGGTTCTGGTTCGGGCCCGACGCGCAGCCTGCGAGCGCCATCACGGAGGTGGCCGCCGCAGCGGCAATCCAGATGCGTGCTTTCATGATGTCCACCTTTCTGTTTAAAAAATCGATGGAGTGATCTTCTGCAAAACGGTGTTCCACGCCGTGTAGGAGCCGGCCGCGCCTGCCTGTGCGGGGCGCCGGGCCGCAGCGTGGGAAGGGGAGCCTGCGTGGGGTCGGCGCTGCCCACGCCGCCCTCTGAAAACAGGGCCCGAGGACCGCTCAGAGCTGCCGGCTGCGCGCCAGCGGCGGGTTCTGCGCGAAATAGCGCTGGATGCCGCGCATCAGCGCGTCGGCCAGGTCTTCCTGGTACTGCACGCGGCGCAGGTTGGCTTCTTCCTCGGGATTGCTGATGAAGGCGGTCTCGACCAGCACGCTCGGGATGTCGGGCGCCTTCAGCACCGCGAAGCCGGCCTGCTCGACCTGGCCCTTGTGCAGCCGCGCGCCGATGCCCTTGATCTCGCCGAGCATCGCGCCGCCGAGCTTGAGGCTGTCGTTGATCTGCGCGGTGGTGCTCATGTCGAGCAGCGCGCGCTGCACCTGCGCCTCGTGGTTGCCGACGTTCACGCCGCCGACCTTGTCGGCGTCGTTCTCCTTGTTGGCGAGCCAGCGCGCGGCGCTGCTCGAGGCGCCGCTCTGGCTCAGCGCGAACACGCTGGCGCCGCGCGCGGCCGGTGTGGTGAAGGCGTCGGCATGGATGCTCACGAACAGGTCGGCCTGCACGCGCCGCGCCTTCTGCACGCGCACGCCCAGCGGCACGAAGAAGTCGGCATCGCGCGTGAGGAAGGCGCGCATCGGGTTGCCGTTGATGCTGCTGGCGTTGATGCGGTCGCGCAGGCGGAACGCGACCTGCAGCACGATGTCCTTTTCGCGCGTGCCGGCCGGGCCGATGGCGCCGGGGTCCTCGCCGCCGTGGCCCGGGTCGAGCGCGACGATGATGATGCGGTCGGTGCGATTGGCGGTGGCGCCGCCGCGCGCGACCGCCACCGGCGGCGGCGGAGCCACCGGCCGGGGCGCGGCCGCGGGCGGGCTCGGCGGCATCGGCAGCGGGCGGCTCTCGGCGACGACCGGCGGCGGCGTCGCGGGGCCGGGCCGCATCGACTGCTGCGCCATCAGCTCGCCCAGCGGATCGGGGGCCGGCGCGGTCGCCACCGCGGGCGGGC
>NZ_JAHUTH010000046.1:0-53739 GCF_025376855.1 Variovorax endophyticus | reverse complement strand
CCGCCGCCCCGGCCCCCGCCCCCAGCACCGACACGGCCGCCGCGGCACCGGCGCCCGCGCCGGCACCGCGCCCGCCCGCCAGCGGCAGCGTGGCCGGCCAGGCGCGCACCTTCTCGACCCAGCTCGCGACCTACACCGCGGTCGGCTTCGACGCGGTGCCGGGCTGGACCCGCGACGACTTCGCCGAGACCTGGCCCGCCTTCCTCGGCAGCTGCAAGGTGCTCAACGGCCGCGGCACCGAATGGAAGTCGGTCTGCGACCGCGCGACCAAGGTCGACGGCAAGAGCAATCCCTCGATCCGCAACTTCTTCGAGACCGAGTTCTCGGTCTACCAGATCCGCGACGACGACCGCCGCCCCGACGGCGTGGTCACCGGCTACTTCGAGCCCGAGATCCAGGGCAGCCGCAGCTACGCGCCGCCCTTCATCTACCCGGTGTACGGCCAGCCCGAGGACATGCTGTTCGCCGACGCGCGCAAGCTGCCCGCGGGCGACGGCACCGTGGCCGCGCGCGTGCAGGGCCGCAACGTGGTGGTGCAGACCGGCCTGAGCACGCGCGACATGGGCGCGCCGGGCCTCTACGCGCTCGACCTCTCGGGCATCGTGCGCGACACGCTCGACCGCAAGGTGCGCCTGCGCATCGAGGGCAAGCAGCTGCTGCCCTACTACACCCGCGAGGAGATCGAGACCAAGGGCGCGCCCAACGCCAAGGTGCTGGCCTTCGTCTCGAGCGCCACCGCGCTCTACGAGATGCAGATCCAGGGCTCGGGCCGCATCCGCCTGGCCAGCGGCGAGATGATCCGCGTCGCCTACGCCGAGCAGAACGGCCAGCCGTTCCGGCCCACGCTGGCGCAGGCCGCCAACGGCAAGCCGCGCAGCCCGGTCAAGGTGCGCGGCTCGTCGATCGAGCTCGACCTCGACGACGGCGACGACGACGATTCGGGCAACGTCTCGACCACCATCCGCACGCGCGGCTTCACGCTGGCGCGGCCCGCCGCGAGCGGCGCGGTGGTGGTGCCCGGGCGGCGCGCGGCCGGCCCGGTGGCCGGCACCGGCATCAAGGACCCGAGCTACGTGTTCTTCAAGGAGGCGGCCACGCCCGGCGGCCCGGTGGGCGCCTTCGGCGTGCCGCTGTCGGCCGGCCGCTCGATCGCAGTCGATCCGCGCAGCACGCCGCTGGGCTATCCGGTGTTCGTCTCGACGCGCACGCCCGGCAGCGGCGCGCCGATGCAGCGCCTGACCATCGCCCAGGACACCGGCGGCGCGATCCGCGGCGCGGTGCGGGCCGATTATTTCTTCGGCAACGGCCAGCAGGCCGCGACCAACGCGCGCCGCATGAAGGAACGCGGCCAGCTCTGGATCCTGCTGCCGCGCGGTCTGGCGGTGGCGAGCGCCGCGGCGTCCTCGGCGATCCGCACGCGCGGTGGGCCGGTGGGCGCCGGCCTCGCGCAATGCCTGGTGCCGACCGAGGGCGTCTGCGAGGACGACTGAGGAGACGACAGCGTGAATGCCGCCACGAGGCCCGGCCCCGGCCGTTGAATCCATGCAGGAAACGCTGTCGTCCGAGGAAAGCGGCGAACTCGTGCGCCTGTGGCGCCGGCGCCAGACGCTCACGTCGAACGACATGGGCCGCATGTACCGCATCGTCGGCGACGCGCTGGTGGCCTGCAATCCGCCCGAGCTGCAGGTGCTCGGCGAAGGGCGCCAGGAACTGGTGGCGCAATTCATCTACGTCAAGGTGCTGCGGCTCGATGCCGATCCCGACGAGGCCGAGGAGCGCGCGGGCCACAGCGCCCCCTCGACCGCCTTCGCGCTGTGCGCGTACTTCCGCCGCTACCTGATCGACTGCACGCGCTCGGCCGCCTTCAAGCGCAAGCTGTCGATCGGCGACCAGATCACCGAGGCCCAGCTCGAGGACGAACTGGGCGCCGACGAGGACCTCGAGGGCTGCCTGGCCGAGCACGGCCTCAGCAGCCTCGCGGTGCAGCAGGCGGCGCGCGCCTTCATCGCCGAGCTGCCCGAGCCCGAGCGCATCCTGCTGTGCGAGGGCTTCGGCAAGGAGGCCGAGGGCGGCCTGTCGGGCATCGCCTCGCGCCATGCCATCGCCTCCTACCACTACCGCGCGGGCCGGCTCGGCCTGGTGCACAAGCGCGAGGGCCTGACCGCCGACTACGCCAGGACCCGGCTCGGCGGCTGGATCCAGGGCACCCTGGGCATCGCCATCGAGGCCGACAACATGGCGGCGATCCTGCAGGTTTTCAAAATCCTGGGCGCTGAAGCGTCTTATGCCTGAAGACATAGCCATTCAGGAACAGACGCCATGACCACCCATCTCTGGCCACCGCTCAGCGCGATCCGCAGCGCCTTCGAAACCGGGCCCGGCGCGGCCGCGGCCTTCGCGCCCGAGACGCCCGGGCTCGCGACCGTCGCCATGCCCGGCACGCGCGCCGCGGCACCCGAAGCGGCCGCGCCGCCGCCGGTGGACCTGCTGCTGCCGCTGGCCGAGCTCGCGCGCCGCCGCGAGGCCGTGGCGCAGCGCAGCTTCGGCGCGCGCTGGGCGCCGGGCCGGCTGGTCAGCGTGGTGCACGAGGGCCGGCTGCTCGGCGTGCTGCTCGACCGTTGCATCCACGGCGAACTCTGGCAGGGCTGGATGGCGGCCGGCGAGGCCGACTGGGCCTCGGCCTTCGACGTGCTGCTCGAGCCCGACGACGAACCCTTCGAGCCGGCCTTCGGCCTGATCCAGGCCTGGAACGTGCTGACGCTCGAGCCGAGCCCGCAACTCGCCGCGCGCGTGCTCGGCGAGGTCTCGGCCACGCGGCTCGCCGCCATCCGCGCGGTGCACGACGAGTGGGCCGCGCAGGCCGCGCCCGCCATCGCGCCCGAGCCCGGCCGCATCGCGCTGCGCACCGTGGGCGGCGTGTTCGCCGTGCTGTCGGGCACGCCGCTGGGCCCGAAGGATCCGCGCGTCGACTACCAGTCGCTGTACCGCGACGCGGCGTCGCAGCTCGGTGCGGCCTGGCTGCCGGCCGCGCGCAACGCATCGGGCCCGGCCGCCGCGCCGCGCGCGCGGCCCCAGCCCGGCCCCGAGGGCGGCTGGTGGGGCAGCGTACGGCGCTGGCTCGGCGCCGACGGCTGGATGCGGCCCGCGTTCGCGGTGCTGGCCCTGTGCGTGGTGGTGCAGAACGTGGGCCTGTTCGGCGGCCACGAGGCGCAGGACGAGGTGCGCTTCCGCTCGGTGCCCACGGCCCCGGTCGCGGCCGCCGCCGATCTCACGGTGCGCTGGAAGGACGGCGTGCGCGTGGACGAGGCCGACCGGCTGCTGCAGGCGATCTCGGCCGACGTGGTCGGCGGCCCCGGCAGCAACGGCGTGTGGCGGCTGCGCGTGCCCGACGTGGAGAAGAGCCTGCAGGTGCTGGCGGCCTCGCCGCTGGTCGAGGCGGCGGGACGGGCGTCGGAGCGGCCATGAGCCCTGTCGCGCGGCGGTCGATGGCGACGCGGGAGGCCTGGCTTTCGTGGCTCCTGCTGCTCGCGCTCGCCTGCCTCGCCCCGCGCGCCTTCGCCACCCAGCGCGCGCTGCTGGTGGGTGTCTCCGAACTCGTCAACCAGCCGCAGTCGCTGTGGCTGCAGGCGCCGCGCAACGACGTGGCGCTGATGCGCGACGCACTGCTCCGGCAGGGCTTCGGCGCGGGCGACATCACGACCCTGGCCGACGGCGTGAGCGGCGCCGCGCTGCCCGAGTCGCAGGCCATCCATGACGCGCTGTCGCGGCTGCTCGCGCAGTCGCGCAGCGGCGACTTCGTGCTGCTCTATTTCTCGGGCCACGGCACGCGCTGGCGCGATGCCACCAAGCGCTACCAGGAGCCCGACGGGCTGGCCGAGAACTTCCTCGCGCGCGACGTGCGCGGCGCCGTCGGCGTCGACAGCGCGCTCGCGGGCGGCGTGCGCGACGTCGACTTCGACGGCTGGGTGCAGGCCTTCCTCGCGCGCGGCGTGTTCGTCTGGTCGGTGTTCGACACCTGCGCCGCCACCTCGATGACGCGCAACGCCGGCGCCGCCGTGCCCGCGGTCGCCGAAGGCCCGGCCGACGACGAGGTGCGCTGGCGCGGCCTGCGCGCGGGCCAGCTGCGCGCCGCGCCGGCGGCCGTGCCGCCTGCCGCCCCGGCCGCGCCGCCGGTGGCCGAGCGCGTGGCGCGTGCGCGCTACGTCGCCTTCTTCGCTTCCGAGAGCCACCAGATCACGCCCGAGCTGCGGCTGCCGCGCCAGGGCCGCAACGCGCGGCCGCAGGGCCTGCTGACCTGGGCCGTGGCCGGCGCGCTCGAACGCCGACCCGCCACCTGGCGCGAGCTGTTCGACGGCGTGCTCGCGCTCTACCCGCCGGTGATCGACGAACTGGCGCAGCGCTTCCCGACCCGCGAGCTGCCCTCGCCGGTGGCCGAGGGCAACCTCGACGCGCCGCTGTTCGCCAACAGCGCCGGTGCCGTCTCCACCTTGCCGGCCTGGCGCGCGCAGCGCAGCGGCGACAGCCTGGTGCTGCAGGCCGGCCTGGTCGACGGCCTGCAACCGCAACAGGAACTGCGCATCAACGCCACGCTCGAGGACGGCACCGTGCGCAGCGCACCGGCACGGGTGCCGCAGGTCGATAGCGACAGCGCGCGCCTTCCCGTGCCCGCGGCGCTGCGCGAACTCTCGGGCGGCGCGCTGTGGAGCGCCTCGCCGCTGGCCGCGCCGGCCGCGTTCGCGTTGCGCGTGCGCGGCAACGAGCGTGGCCTGCCGCAGCGGCTGAGCCTCGACTATCCGGCCTCCGTGCTCGCGCTCGGCGCGGGCGACACCGCGGCGGCCGATGTGCGCTGGACCGACCTCGGCGCCGCCGGCCAGCGCATCGAGGTGCTGTCGGGCGCGCTCGGTGCCGGCACCCAGCTGCTCGCCGACGTGGCCGCCGCGCGGCGCCGCATCGAGACGCTGGCGCGCCTGAAATGGTGGAACCAGCTGCTGGCGATGAGCCAGGCCAGTGCCTCGCCGATCGAGGGCTTCGAGGCCGTGTTCGAGGTCTGGCGCGGCGACCGCCTGCTGCGCAGCGAACCCGCGCAGCGCGCCGCCGCCGGCCAACTGCTGCCGCTGCGCGAAGGCGAGCGCGCGGCGCTGCAGGTGCGCAATGCCAGCGGGGCCTCGGTCGACATGGTGGTGGTGGGCATCGATGGCCAGGGCGGCTTGCGTCCCGTCTATCCGGACGACCCCGGCGAGACCAACCGCTTCGAGCGCGGCACGCGCGAAGCGCCCGCGGCCAAGCGCTTCGAGCTGCCGTGGCTGGAGGCGCCCGGCGGCCGGTTGCTGGTGCTCGCCACCGCGGCCAGCCCCTACACCACGCCGCGGCTGTTCGGTGCCGCGCCGCTCGAAGCCGCGCTGCCCGAGGTGCGGGTGCGCGGCCAACTGGCCCCCGACAAGGCGCGGCAGACCTATGCCGCGATGGTGCGCTGGACGGGCGAGGGCCCGTCCGCGCGATGACTGTTTCTGTTCTCAGGAGATCGACATGAGCTGGACATACGACGGAAGACTGGACCCCGATGAGGCGCTGCGCCTGCTCGATCACCTCTCGGGCGAATCGGGCAACGACTTCGCGATGATGATCGAGAGCAAGGGCTCGCCCATCGAGGGCGAATCCCAGCGCACCTACGAGGACGGCAAGCAGCGCATGGAGATCGGCGGCTACTCGTACAAGACCGACGTGATCGTTCCGCCGGGCTCGAGCAAGGGCAAGCTGCGCAACTATCCCTTCATCGTCATCCGCGACTGCGATGCCGCCACCGCGTCGATCGCGAGCCTGCTGAAGAACCAGGACGCGGACCTCAAGGTCACGGTGTCGGTCTTCAAGGCCGGCGGCGACAGCTCGAAGGACCAGCAGTCGCACCTGGAGTTCGTGATGGAGGGCGCGCGCGTGCACTGCCACGCCATCGTCACCGGCGGCATGCCCAAGCGGCCCTGCGACATCATCTTCTTCAGCTACCGCAAGCTCGAGATCCGCTCGGCGCCGCAGCAAAAGAGCGGCGCGCGCGGCGCGGTGCGCACCTGCACCTTCGTCGAGGCGGCAGCATGAGCGCCGCCGCCGAACTCCTCAAGGGGGCCGATCCGGCGGCCGCCCTCAAGGCGCTCAGCGACGACGTGCGCGCCAGGCCCGCCGACAGCAAGCCGCGCGTCTTCATGGCCCAGCTGCTGTGCGTGCTGGGCCAGTGGGAGCGCGCGCTCAACCAGCTGACGGTCGCGGCCGAGCTCGATGCGCTCGCCGTTCCGATGAAGCAGGTGTACGGCGAGGCCGTGCGCTGCGAAGGCCTGCGCGCCGAGGTGTTCGCCGGCACGCGCACGCCCATGATCTTCGGCCAGCCCGATGAATGGCTGGCGCTGCTCATCGAGTCGCTGCTGCGGCAGGGACGCGGCGAGTTCGAGCTGGCCGAAGACCTGCGCCAGCGCGCCTTCGAGGCGGCGCCGGCCATCGGCGGCAGCATCGACGGCGTGCCCTTCGAGTGGCTGGCCGACGCCGACATGCGGCTGGGCCCGGTGCTCGAGGCCTTCGTCAACGGCAAGTACTACTGGATTCCCTATGCACGGCTCGCGCGCGTGAAGATCGAGCCACCCGAGGACCTGCGCGACTGCGTGTGGATGCCCGCGCACCTGGACTTCGAGAACGGCGGCCAGACGCTGGCGCTGATCCCCACGCGCTACGAGGGCAGCGAGAAGTGCGAGGACGGCGAGCTGCAGCTCGCGCGCAAGACGGCGTGGCGGGAACTGCGTCCCGAGGTCTGGGCCGGTCACGGCCAGCGCGTGCTCGGCAGCGACCAGGGCGAATACGCGATCATGGACGTGCGCGAGATCGTCTTCGCGTCGCGGCCCGCCGAGGCCGAGGCCGAGGCCGGGGACGAGACGGACGACGGCGCGGCGACGGCGCAGGGCCGCGACGGTGGCTGAGCTCGGCGCGCAGGAGCGGCTGCAGCCCTCGCTGCTCGACCGGCTCGTCGACAACGCGCCCGACGAGAAGCGCGAGGGCGACGAGAAGCGCACGCTGACCAAGCAGGCGTTGCGCGCGGCCGTGCTGCGCGACCTGAGCTGGCTGTTCAACGCGACCGGCTACGGGCTCGCGATGGACGATCGCCAGTACCCGAACGCCGCGCGCTCCGTCGTCAACTACGGATTGCCTATGCTGTCTGGCCAGTTCACCTCGTCGGTTCAGCGTGTCAGCATGGAACAGGCTTTGAAGAACGCAATCCTGCAGTTCGAGCCTCGCATCTTGTCACGCACCCTCGAAGTGGAACTGGTCATGGAAGGCCCCGCCCTGGACTCGCACAACAGCATCGGCCTGCAGATCCGCGGCATGCTGTGGGCGCAGCCCGTGCCGCTGGAGTTCCTCATGCGCAGCCGGGTCGACCTGGAGGAAGGACGCATCGAGATCGAGGACATGGCGCACCCGCAAAAGTAGTCATGGATCCACGGCTGTTGAACCTGTACGAGCAGGAACTGCGCTACTTCCGCGAAAGCTCGTCCGAGTTCGCCCGTGCCTTCCCGAAGATCGCGCACCGCCTCGGCATCGAGGGCCAGGAGGTCGCCGATCCCTACGTCGAGCGCCTGATCGAGGCCACGGCCTTCCTCTCGGCGCGCGTCAACCTCAAGCTCGATGCCGAGTACCCGCGCTTCACCGGGCATCTGCTCGACATCGTCTATCCGCAATTCCTCGCGCCCACGCCGGCCATGGCGGTGGTCGCGTTCTCGCACGATCCCGACGATGCCAACCTCGCCACCGGTCCGACACTGCCGCGCGGCGCGGGCCTGCGCGCTCGCCATGCGGTGGGCCAGAACACCTATTGCGAGTTCCGCACCGCCGGCGCGATGCGCCTGTGGCCGCTCGAGGTGCAGCGAGCCCAGTACTTCACCTACGCGCCCGACCTGCCGCTGACGACGCATGCGCAGGCGCGCGCGATCCGCGGCGGCCTGCGCCTGGTGCTGCGCACCACCGCGGGCCTGAACTTCAGCCAGATCGCGCTCGACGAGCTGGTGCTGCACCTGGGCGGCGCCGAGGACGTGGCCTGGCAGTTGCAGGAATGCGCGCTGGGCCAGCCCCTCGGCGTGATGGTGCGGCCGCTGGGCGCCGGCGGCGCGCTGCAGGGCGAGGCGCGCAGCCTGCCGCCGAGCGCCATCGGCATGGTCGGCTTCGAGGACGACGAGGCGCTGCTGCCGGTCACGGCCACGGGCTTCTCGGGCTTCCGGCTGCTGCAGGAGTACTTCGCCTTTCCGCAGCGCTTCCAGTTCCTCAAGATCGCGGGCCTGCAGTCGGTGCTGCCCTCGATGCCGGTGACGCAGGTCGAGATCGTGCTGCTGTTCTCGCGCGGCGACGCCGCGCTCGAGAAGCTCGTGAGCGCCGAGAACCTGCAGCTGCACTGCGTGCCGGCCATCAACCTGTTTCACAAGCGGCTCGACCGCGTGCCGCTCGGCGAGGGCGTGAGCCAGTTCCACCTGGTGCCCGACCGCACGCGACCGCAGGACTTCGAGGTGCATACCGTGACCGAGGTGATCGGCCACGGCGCGCCGGGCGCCGACCGGGGCGCGGCCACCGAGCAGCCGTTCCGCCCCTTCTATTCGGCCTTCCACGGCACGCGCCACAGCCATCCGGCCTACTACACGACCACGCGCGAGCCGCGCATGCTGTCGGTGCGCCAGCGCACCGAGGGCAATCGCAGCAGCCACATCGGCTCCGAGGTCTACATGCAGATCGTCGATCCGCAGCAGGCGCCGTACGCGGCCAGCCTGCGCCAGCTCGCGGTGTCGGCGCTGTGCACCAACCGCGACCTGCCGCTGCTGCTGCCGATGGGCCGCGACAACGACTTCGACTGCGTCGACTCCTTCCCCGCGCAGCGCGTGCGCATGGTGCGCGGGCCCTCGCGGCCGGTGTCGCCGGTGGTGAGCCAGGGGCTGGGCTGGCGCGTGCTCGACCACCTCGCGCTCAATTACCTGTCGATCTCCGACAGCACGCCGCAGCAGGGCGCGGCCGCCCTGCGCGAGACGCTGATGCTCTATGCCTCGCATGCCGACGAGATGCGCCAGGGCCAGGTGCGCGGGCTGCTGTCGGTCACGAGCAAGCCGGTGGCGCGCCGCCTGCCGATGAAGGGACCGATCGCTTTCGGGCGCGGTCTCGAGGTCACGCTCGAGGTCGACAAGGACGCCTTCCACGGCCACAGCGTGTTCCTGTTCGGCGCCGTGCTCGCGCGCTACCTGGCGCGCCACGTCGAGGTCAACCATTTCGTCGAGACCGTGGTGCGCATCGCGGGCAAGGGCGAGAACATGCGCTGGAGGCCGCTGTGCGGGACGCGCCAGATCCTCTAGCCGCGCCCGCGGCGCCCGAGGGAACGGTGGCCGCGCGTGTGGATGCCGCGCTGCGCCAGTGGTCCGACCAGCCCTGGGCCTACGACTACTTCGCGGTGCTGCGCCGGCTCGAGTCGGCCGCCGCGACCACGCCGCGCTGGGGCCGCGCGCTGCTGCCGAGCGCCGAGCCGGTGCGCGTGGGCCAGGAGCCCTCGCTGTCGTTCGCGCCCGCCGCCTTCAGCCGCTTCGAGCCGGCCGGCGCGCATTCACCGCCGCGGCTGCGCCAGCATTTCTTCGCCTACATCGGCCCCAACGGGCCGCTGCCGGTGCACCTGAGCGACTTCATCCGCGAGCGCAGCCTGAACCATGGCGACCCGACCTGGCTCGCCTTCCTCGACAGCTTCCTGCACCGCTTCTCGCTGCATTTCTACCGCGCCTGGGCGCAGGCGCGGCCCGCGGTCGCGCTCGACCGGCCGGGCGAGGACCGCTTCCGGCTGCAGATCGGCGCGCTGGTGGGCATCGGCACGCCGGGGCGCATCGGGCGCGACGAGATCCACGACGACGCGCGGCTGCACTTCTCGGGCTGGCTCGCGCGCCGCGTGCACAGCGCCGAGGGCGTGGAGTCGGTGCTGTGCAGCTACTTCGGCGTGCCGGTGAAGCTCGAGCGCTGGGTCGGCCACTGGATGAGCCTGCCCGATGCCGAACTCACGCGGCTGGGCCGCGGCGAGAGCTCGCGCGCGATGGGCCTGGGCGCGATGCTCGGCACCCGCGCCTGGGACCGCCAGCACCGCGTGCGCCTGCATGTCGGGCCGCTCGACCTCGCGCGCTACCGCATGTTCCTGCCGATCGGCGATGCGCAGCCGGTGCTGCAGCGCTGGATGCTGCAGCTGCTGGGCGGCGAGCTCGAGTGGGACGCCGAACTGGTGCTGCGCAAGGAGCAGGTGCCGCCCACGCGGCTCGGCCAGCAGCGCGGCAACGCACCGCGGCTGGGCTGGATCTCGTGGCTCGGCGAGCGGCCGCGCTCGCGCGACGCGAGCGACGTGCGCATCGCGAGCCGGCCTGGCGGCGAGGCGCATCCGCGCGCGCCGGCTTTTCAATAAAAAACCCTTTCGTTCGTCTTGAAGAGATACGGAGTCCTCCATGAGTGAAATCAGCCGCACCGCCCTGTTCGGGAAACTCAATTCGCTGGCCTACAAGGCCATCGAGGGCGCGACCGTGTTCTGCAAGATGCGCGGCAATCCGTACGTCGAGCTCGAGCACTGGTTCGCGCAGCTGCTGCAGGCGCAGGACTCCGACCTGCACCGCGTGATCCAGCACTACGGCCTCGACGTCTCGGTGATCGCCAAGGACATGACGGCCGCGCTCGACCGCCTGCCGCGCGGCGCCACCGCCATCAGCGACTTCTCGCCGCACATCGAGAACGCGATCGAGCGCGCCTGGACCTACGCCACCCTGCAGTTCGGCGAGGCGCAAGTGCGCACCGGCTACCTGCTGGTGGGCATGCTCAAGACGCAGAGCCTGCGCAACCCGCTCTATGGCCTGTCGAAGCAGTTCGAGAAGGTCAAGGTCGAGGACCTGGCCGAGAACTTCGTGAAGATCTGCGATGCCTCGCCCGAGGCCCAGATGCGCGCGCAGGACGGCACCGGCATGGGCAGCGGCGCGCCCGGCGAGGAGGCGGGCGCGATGGCGCCGGCCGCCATGGGCAAGGGCGATGCGCTCAAGAAGTTCGCGGTCGACCTGACCGAGAAGGCGAAGAAGGGCGAGATGGATCCGGTCACGGGCCGCGACGAGGAGATCCGCCAGATCGTCGACATCCTGATGCGCCGGCGCCAGAACAATCCACTGCTGACCGGCGAGGCCGGCGTCGGCAAGACCGCCGTGGTCGAGGGCTTCGCGCAGCGCCTCGCGCGCGGCGACGTGCCGCCGCAGCTCAAGGACGTGAAGCTGCTCACGCTGGACATCGGCCTCTTGCAGGCCGGCGCGAGCATGAAGGGCGAGTTCGAGCAGCGGCTGCGCCAGGTGATCGACGAGGTGCAGAGCTCGCCCACGCCGATCATTCTCTTCATCGACGAGATCCACACCCTGGTGGGCGCGGGCGGCGCGGCCGGCACCGGCGACGCGGCCAACCTGCTCAAGCCCGCGCTGGCGCGCGGCAACCTGCGCACCATCGGCGCCACCACCTGGGCCGAGTACAAGAAGTACATCGAGAAGGACCCCGCGCTGACGCGGCGCTTCCAGGTCGTGCAGGTGCCCGAGCCCGACGAGACCAAGGCCATCCTGATGCTGCGCGGCGTGGCCAGCGTGCTCGAGAAGCACCACCGCGTGCAGCTGCTCGACGAGGCCATCGAGGCCGCCGTGAAGTTGTCGCACCGCTACATTCCCGCGCGCCAGCTGCCCGACAAGGCCGTGAGCCTGCTCGACACCGCCTGCGCGCGCGTGGCCGTGAGCCAGCACGCGACCCCGCCCGAGGTCGAGGACTGCATGCGCCGCATCGAGGGCCTGACGGTCGAGCAGGAGATCATCGGCCGCGAGGAGGCGATCGGCATCGACGTCACCAGGCGCGCGGCGCAGGTGTCGGCGCTGCTGGCCGAGTCGAAGGCGCAGCTCGAGGTGCTGAACGCGCGCTGGCAGGAAGAGAAGGGCCTGGTCGACCGGCTGCTGGAACTGCGCGCGAAGCTGCGCACGGGGAACAAGCCGGTGGATGCGGAGGCCGCGCCCGCCGAGGCCGCGCCCGACCGCGCCGCATTGCTCGCCGAACTGCACGAGCTGCAGGCGAAGATCCACGCGGTGCAGGGCGAGTCGCCGCTGATCCTGCCCTCGGTCGACGAGCAGGCCGTGGCCTCGGTGGTCGCCGACTGGACCGGCATCCCGGTCGGGCGCATGGTCAAGAACGAGGTCGAGGCGGTGCTCAAGCTCGCCGACACGCTGAACCAGCGCGTGATCGGCCAGAAGCACGGCCTCGAGATGATCGCGCGCCGCATCCAGACCTCGCGCGCGCGGCTGGACAACCCGCAGAAGCCGATCGGCGTGTTCATGCTGTGCGGCACCTCGGGCGTCGGCAAGACCGAGACCGCGCTCGCGCTGGCCGAGGCCCTGTACGGCGGCGAGCAGAACATCATCACCATCAACATGAGCGAGTTCCAGGAGGCGCACACCGTCTCCACGCTCAAGGGCGCGCCTCCGGGCTACGTGGGCTACGGCGAGGGCGGCATCCTGACCGAGGCGGTGCGCCGCCGGCCCTACAGCGTGGTGCTGCTCGACGAGGTCGAGAAGGCGCACCCCGACGTGCACGAGATCTTCTTCCAGGTCTTCGACAAGGGCTGGATGGAGGACGGCGAGGGCCGCATGATCGATTTCAAGAACACGATCATCCTGCTGACCACCAATGCCGGCAGCGAGCTCGTCATGAGCATGTGCCGCGATCCCGAGCTGCTGCCCGATCCGAACGCGCTGGCCGATGCGCTGAAGGCGCCGCTGATGAAGGTGTTCCCGCCCGCGCTGCTGGGCCGCATCGTCACCATTCCCTACTACCCGCTGTCGCCCGAGATGATGAAGAAGATCGTGCGGCTGCAGCTGGGCCGCATCAAGAAGCGCGTCGAGACCAACCACGGCGTGCCCTTCGAGTACAGCGACGCGGTGGTCGACCAGGTGGTCGCGCGCTGCCAGGACCCGGAATCGGGCGGCCGCGTGATCGACGCCATCCTGACCAACACCGTGCTGCCCACGATCTCGGTCGAGTACCTGCAGCGCCTGGCCGCCGGCGGCGAGATCCGCCGCGTCGCGCTCGACGTCAAGGACGCCGATTTCACCTACGCCTTCGATTGAGGCTCCCCGAAGAGATCCACCCATGGCCGACCACGAGTTCCGCATCGAAACCGATTCGCCCGCCAAGGACGACCTGATGTTCTGGCGCATCGTGGGTCACGAGGCGCTGGCGCGCCCTTCGACCTACGAACTCACGGTGCTGTCGGAGAACAGGGCCATCGATGCCACGGACATCCTCGGGCGCGCCTTCGACCTGGTCGTCGAGTTCGAGGACAAGGATGGCGGCAAGCACGAGCGGCACTGCCAGGGCCATGCGGTGCGCTTCGTGCGCGCGGGCCACGTGGGGCGCCACTTCGAGTACCGCATCACGCTGCGATCGTGGTTCTGGCTGCTGAACAAGCGCATCAACTCGCGCATCCTGCAGGACAAGAAGGTGCTCGAGGTGCTCGACGCGGTGTTCGAGGACAGCCCGATCAAGCGCTTCAAGAAGACCAAGACCGGCAACGTCATCGGCACCCACAACCCGCGCCGCTACTGCGTGCAGCACCAGGAGAGCGACTACCAGTTCCTTTCGCGCCTGATCGAGGACGAGGGCATCTACTACTGGTTCGACGCGCACGATGCGCCGGGCACCATGCACCTGTCGGACGCGAGCGATCTCGCGCACGAGAAGCTGCCCGTGGCGGCGACGCTGCGCTACGTGCTCGGGGGCGCGAGCGAGGCGCGCCACGAGGAGATCTGGCACTGGACCCACGCGCGCCAGTTCGACACCGGCAAGCAGGCCTCGCGCGACAGCGACTTCAAGGCGATCCGCAAGAAGCTGGGCGCCGCCATCGATGCCTCCGACAGCCACGAGCTGGCCGATTTCGAGGCCTTCGAGTTTCCCGGCGGCTACTTCAAGGGCGACGAGGCCGAGAACCGCACCAAGCTGCGCGGCGAAGAGCTCAACGCGCGGCGCGACCGCCACTGGGCGCTGACCGGATGGCCCGACGTGGCGGCGGGCCGCAGCTTCAAGTTCGAAGGCGATCCCGACGGCACCCGCGACGGGGACTACCTGATCGCGGCCTGCACCTTCATGCTCAGCCACCCCGGCTACGAGAGCGCGAGCGCCGACGCCACCGCGCCGCGCAAGCTCTACACGGCGCTGGCCGAGGCACTGAAAGACGATGCGGTGAACGCCGACACGCTGCAGGAACTCGAGAACCTGATCGCCGAGACGCCGATGCTCGAGGGCTCGCAGCCCGGGACCAGCGTGTTCCTGATCACCGCGATTCCGCTGGAGCGCAGCTACCGGCCGCCGCGCCTGACGCCGCGCGTGACCATGCCGGGGCCACAGACGGCCATCGTGGTCGGCCCGGCGGGCGACGAGCTGCACGTGGACGACCATGGCCGCGTGAAGGTGCATTTCCACTGGGACCGCTACGACGAGAGCAACGAGAAATCCACCTGCTGGGTGCGCGTGTCGCAGCCCTGGGGCGGCAAGGGCTGGGGCGGCTACTTCATCCCGCGGATCGGCCAGGAGGTGATCGTCGACTTCCTCAACGGCGACCCCGACCGGCCGGTGATCGTGGGCCGCGTCTACAACGACGACCAGCCCATCCCCTACAAGTCGCCCACGCAGAGCGGCTTCCGCACCCGGTCCACGCCCGGCGGCGGCGCGAATAACTACAACGAGATCATGTTCGAGGACAAGAAGGGCGAGGAGAACATCACCATCCACGCCGAGCGCAACATGAGCCGCAGCGTGGAGCTCGACGATTCGACCTCGGTGGACCGCGACCAGACGGTGACGGTGAAGCGCGACCAGACCTCCACCGTCGTGCGCGACCGCAAGACCACCGTGGAGAACAACGACACCACGATCATCCAGCAGTTCCAGAAGCTGACCGTCGGCAAGAACCAGGACAACCACGTGGTCGGCTACCAGACCACGAACGTCGACATCGACCACGCGCTGCTGGTGAAGGGCCACCACAAGATCCACGCGGACGGCAACCGGACCGATTCCACCGGCGGCAACGAAACGCGTTCGGTCACGGGCACGCAGACCATCACGGTCAAGGGCGGCGTGAAGTACAAGGCGCCGACCATGCTGTTCGAGGCCGGGCACATCGAGTTCAAGGTGACCGGCGGCAACTCGATGAAGATCGATGCCAACGCCGCGCCTTACGCGGCGGCGTTCCAGAAGTACACGCTGGTGAGCAACACCGAGCTCAACATGGTGGCGATCGGGAACATCAATACCGTGTCGGTGGGCTCGAACACCACGGTGCTCGGCCCGAACACCAGCGGCTACATCGGCAACAACACCGACTTCAACCTCGGCGTCGCCCGCTCGACCTTCATGGGGCTGAGCATGGAGAACGCGCTGGGCGTGGCGATGTCGAACTTCCTCGGATTGAAGATCGAGAACACGCTGGCCGTCACCATGGAGTCGACCGCGGGCCTGAAGATCGAGCGCGACGGCACCTCGGTGCGCCAGGCGCCGCTGCATTCGATCATGCCCGGTGCGGGCGCTGGCGCCGGCACCGACGCCACGGCCGCGATGGCGAACGCCGGCACGGTGGGCGCCGTCGCGGGCCTGGGCTACGGCATCGTCTCCATGCTCAGCGGCGCCGCGTCCCTGGGCTCCCAGTACGGCGATGCGCGCAAGATGCTCAACGAGATCCTGTCGAGCCCGGACGTCGACAAGATCCCCGGCATGCGCGGGCGGCTCGAGCGCATGCGCAATCTGGTGGGCACCAATGTCAGCGACGGCCTCGCGCTGATCCTGACGGGCGGTGCCGCCGGGCCGGTCCTGGGCCTGCTGGGCATGGTGCCTGGCGTGGACGCGGTCGGCAGCGAGCGTGGCGCCAACGAGCTGCTGGAGCGGGACGACAGCGGCAATCCCAAGAACTGAACGGGCAGGCAGCCGCGCGAGCCACCATGCAAGTCGTCAAACCCCAGGCGCTGTGCCTGAGCACCCGACCGATCGAGTACCGCAAGCGCTTCGGCCTGTGCGTCACGGCCATGCTGCACGTGCCGTTCGCGCAGGCCGAGGGCGGCACGGTCTGGGGCGAGCAGTCGGCCTGGAACTTCATCGGCCGCGAGATGCCGGTACCGCTGGTCGACGAGGGCGTGGCCAAGCTCACGTCCGAGTTCCTGGTGCACGGCAAGGCCTTCGCACCGGCCGCGAACCCGCAGGCCTGCGCCGTGCGCGCCCGGCTCGGCGACCGCAGCAAGACCCTGCTGGTGTTCGGCGACCGCCGATGGGACGGCGCCCAGGCGACCCGGCCATCGGCCTTCGAGGCGATGCCCATCGACTGGGCACACGCCTATGGCGGTCCTTCGGTGCCGACCAATCCCGAGGGCATCGGCGCGGCGGCCGAGAACGGCGTGCACCGGCTGCCGAACGTGGAGCGGCCCGACCAGCCGCTGCGCGATCCGGCGCAGGCCGTGGCGCCCGCGGGCTTCGGCCAGCGCGGGCCGATGCATCCGGAGCGCGCGCGCTTTCGCGGCACCTACGATGCGGACTACCTCAAGGAGCACGCGCCGGGCTTCGCCCCCGATCTCGACTGGCGCTACTTCAATCTCGCGCCCGAGGACCAGTGGTTCGACGCGCCGCTGCGGGGCGACGAGACCTTCCAGTTCGACCACATGCACCCGGACAAGCCCTCGATCGAGGGCCGGCTGCCCGGCCTGCGCGCGCGCGTGTTCGCCGACTACCGTGCCGCGGGGGCGGCCGAGCCGCGCCTGCGCGAAGTGCCGCTGCGGCTGACGACGGTCTGGTTCTTTCCGCATGCGGAGCGGGCGTTGCTGCTGTTCCAGGGACTGGCGGAGGTCGCCACCGACGACGGCTCCGACGTGCATGGGCTGCTCGGTGCGATCGAGCGGCTCGATGCAGCGCGCTCCGATGCCCACTACCTCGATGCGCTCGCGCGCCGCGCCGATCCGCGCTGGGGCGGGGTCGAGAGCCTGGACGACGGCGACCTGCTGCCCGAGGGCATCGACGCCAGCGACCCCGAGGCCGAACGCGCCGCCGAGGCCTTCGCGAGCCAGGGCCTGCAGGCGCAGGCGCAGTACCGCCGGGCCGAGATCGACGTGGCGCTGGCGCGCGAGGAACTGCGTGCCAGCGGCCGCGATCCCGACGCGCTGGGCGTCGTCATGCCCCCGCGCGAGCAGCCGCCCGCGCCCGCGCAGCGCGTGGCCTATCTCAAGAAGAAGACGCTCGAGGCCGAGCAGCAGAAGCTGGCGGCCATCGACGACGCGCTCGATGCGCTCGAGAAGGCCGTGGCCACGCACAAGGCGAACAAGGCGATGAAGCCACTGGAACATCGCGGCCCGCCGGTCTTCAATGCCGACGTGGCGCTGGAGCGCCTGAAGGCCGCGAACGCCGGCGCCACCGGCGGCTTCGACCTCGCGGCCACGCATGCCCAGTTGCTGCGACAGGAGGCGATGGAGCGGATCGGCTACCTGCAGGGTGCGCACGAACAGCTGGCCGCGCCCGCGATGCAGGCCGCGCAGGCCGCGACCTTGAAGGAGGGCATGCGGCAGGCGCTGGCCGGCGGCTTGCGCTTCTTCGTCGGCATGGACTTCACGGGCGCCGATTTCTCTGGACTCGACCTGCGCGACGTCAACTTCACCGGCGCCTGGCTCGAGGCCGTGGACTTCAGGCAGGCCAATGTCTCGGGCGCAAACTTCTCGGCCGCCGTGTTGGCCCATGCCTGCCTCGAGGGCGCGATCGGCATCAAGGCCACGCTGCGCACCGCGAACCTGGGGCGCTCGCGCTGGAAGGGGGCGGTGTTCGACGAAGCCGACTTCACCGACGCCCAGCTCTCGCATGCCGACCTCGGCGGGGCGTCCCTGCGCCGCGCGCGGATCCAGGGCGCGATGCTGATCGGCACCCGCTGGGAGGGCGCCGATGCGCATGGGCTGCAGGCGACCGAGCAGCTGTTCTACCGGCTGTCGCTCAAGGGCCTGTCGTTCGCCGAGGCCGCGCTCGCGGCCTGCCAGTTCGTCGAATGCGAGCTCGCGGGGGCCGACTTTCGCGAGGCCGACCTGACCCAGGCCAACCTCGTGTCCTGCGCGCTGGACGGCGCCAGGTTCGGCGGCGCGCAGGGCAAGGGCATGGTGTTCGCCCGGAACTGCAGCCTGGTCGAGGCCGATTTCTCGGGGGCCCGGATGCAGGGGGTCAATTTCGGCGCGGCCGACATGTCGCGCGCGCGCCTGGTGGGCAGCGTGCTGGACGGCGCCAACCTGTGCGAGGCCGGCCTGTCCGACAGCGATTGGCGGCTGGCCAGCGCCAAGGGCGCGCTGCTGCGCCGTACCGTGCTGCGGCGTGCCCGGCTGGCCGGCGTGAACTTCAGCGAGGCGATCCTGCAGCATGCCGACCTGCGCGGCTGCGACCTGCGCAACAGCAACCTGTTCGCGGCGGACCTGTCGCGCGCGCGGCTCGACGGCGACGTGCGCCTCGAAGGTGCGCTGCTCAAGCGCGCGCGCACCTGGCCGCGGCTCACGCCCGAGCAACAGGCGGCCGCATGAGGAGCGCGATGCCATGAATGCCACCACGCTCGCGCTGGCCGTGCTGCTCGGCGAATCGATCCCCGGCCTGGACCTGTCGGGCGGGCACTACGCGCAGGCGCAACTGGCCGGGGGCCTGTTCGACCGCGTCGATTTCTCCAAGGCCGACCTGCGCGGCGCCGACCTGCGCGAGGCGGTGTTCAACCAGTGCGACCTGCGCGGCGCGCTGCTGGGCGGCGCGCGGCTGCAGCGCGCCGTGTTCAGCCAGTGCCGGATGGACCACGTCGACCTGAGCGCGGCCGCGCTGCACGCGGCCGTGCTGAGCGAATGCCAGGCGCCGCATGCCGATCTGCGCGAGGCCGACCTCAGCATGCTCGCCTGCACCAAGACCCGGCTCGACCATGCCACGCTGCGCGGCGCGCTGCTCGATGCCTGCGTGCTGAGCGACAGCAGCCTGCTCGACCTCGGTGCGGAGTCGACGCGCTGGGTGCATGCGACCGTGGCCGGCTGCGACCTGCGCCACGCGGCATGGCGCGGTGCCAGCATGTTGCGCGTGGCCTTCTCGACCACCCGGCTCGCGGGGCTGTCCTTCGACGGCGTGACGCTCGAGGGCTGCCAGTTCGCGGGCGCCGACCTGCGCGGCGCGCAGTTCAGCGGGGCGCCGCTGCGCCAGTGCAATTTCCAGGGCGCCAAGCTCGACGAGGCCCGCTTCGACCGCATCGACGCGCCGCTGGCCCTGTTCTGCGAGGCCGAGGGCGCCGGCGTCGATTTCTCCGATGCGATCTTGACGCAGGCGCTGTTCACCGGCGCCAGGCTGCCGCAGGCGAAGTTCGGCGGCGCGCGCCTGCATCAGGCCCATTTCGCCGGCGCCGTGCTCGATGGCGCGCACTTCGCGGGCGCCGACCTCGGCTATGCCGACCTGCGCCACGCGCGCCTGCACCGCGCCGACCTGCGCGGCGCGACCCTCGTGCGCGCCTGCCTGCACCGCGCCATGACCGAGGAGGCGCAGATCGACGATCGCGCCCGCGCGCTCGAGACCGACCCCCAGCTGGCGCAGTCCGAGGACTGGCGCCCGGTGCCGGTCTGACCGGCGGCCGGCACCGGCTTCCTCCCTTTCCACCGATTTCCCCGCAACGGAACTCCCGCCATGAAGACCACCGCCCACCACTCCGCGCGCCGCCGCACGGCCGCCGCGCGCGGCACCCGACCGACCGAGACCGAGACCGAGACGCCGTCGCCGGCCGCGCTCCCCGAGCGCTGCTGGACCGCGTTGCTGGAGGCCGGGCCCGATGGCGCGCCGTGCATCCGCGAGGGCGGAACGCTCCGGCCGGTGCGCGCCGCCGCGGGCTGCCTGCTGGTGCCGATGGCCGGCGACACCGTGCTGTGCTTCGGTGCGGCCACCGGCGAGCGCTGGGTGCTCTCGGTGCTCGAGCGCGGCGCGGGCGCGCGGGAGCGGGTGCTGCGCTGCGAGGGCGACACGCGGCTCGTGGTCGAAGGTGGCCGGCTCGCCCTGGAGGCCGAGCGGCTGCAACTGGGCGCGGACCACCTGGCGCTGCGCGCGAAGACCGCCGCGGTTTCGCTCGACGCGACGGAGTTCGTCGGCGAGCGCGTGCGCATGGTGGCGAGCACCTTCAAGCTCGTGGGCAGCGTGCTGAGCACGGTGATGGACCGTGTCAACCACTTCAGCCAGCACTACCTGCGCACGACCAAGGGGCTGGACCGCGTGCACGCGGCCCACATCGAGCGCGATGCGTCCGAGCTGCTGCACCTGCGCGGCGAGCACGCGCTGATCAACGGTGCCAAGCTCGTGAAGACGCGCGGCGCGCAGATCCACTTCGGCTGAAGCGCCATGTTCGCCAACTGCCAGCTGATGGGCATGGACATGGGCTTCCCCGATGTCTGCATCACGCCCGCCGCGCCGTCGCCGATCCCGGTTCCGTATCCCAACATCGCGATGGGCCCGATGGCCATTCCGAACTGCCCGACGATCCTGTTCATGGGCATGCCGGCCCACAACCTCGGAACCACCATTCCCATGACCAACGGCGACAACGCGGGCGTGCTGCTGGGCGTGGCGTCGGGCACGGTCATGGGGCCCAGCCGCCATCTGACGGGGGCCTTCACGGTGCTCCTCAACAGCATGCCGGCCACGCGGCTGACCAGCAGCTCGCTGCAGAACAGCACCAACTGCCCGGGCGTGCGCACGGTGCCGAGCCAGACGCTGGTGCTGCTGCTGGCGCCCTGAGCGCCGCGGCGGGAACGGCCTATCTCTTAAGGCGAGATTGCCAAGGCGTCTTGCGGAATGAATACTCCTCGCGAGATTCTTCGCGTGCTCGTGCGCAGTTGTATGGGCGTCGCCCTGGGGGCCGGTTCATGATCCAGATCACTGTTGTCACCCGTCAAGGCGTCCCGGCGGGACCGTCGCTGTCGGCGGACTTCGGCCCCAATGGCGGCACCATCGGCCGCGCCGACACCAACACGCTGGTGCTCGACGATCCCGACCGCACGGTTTCGCGCGTGCACGCGCAGGTGCTGTGCCGCGACGGCCGGTACTTCGTGATCGACCGCGGCAGCAACCCCATGCAGTGCAACGGCGTGTCGCTGGGCGCGGGCAAGGAGGCGGCGCTCGCCGATGGCGCGCGGCTGGTGGTCGGCAGCTTCGAGCTCGTGGTGCGCGCGCAGGCGGCCGCGAGCGCGCCGGTGCCGGCCGCGGCGCCGCTCGCGATTCCCGAGACGATCATGGGCCTGTCGGGCGCGAAACCCGCGGCGGCCGCGAGCGACGATCCCTTCGCCGACCTGCTCGCTGGCCTCGCGCCGCCGGCGGCACCGGCCGCGTCGCCCGCGCCTTCCCCGGCCGCGCCGGCCGCCGCGGATCCGCTGCTCTTTCCCGATCCGATGGCCACCGGTTCGCGCAACGCGCAGGCCGCGCAGATCGATCCCTTCGCCAACCTGCTCGGCCCCGACCCGTCGTCGGCGCCCGCGGCCGGCCTCGGCGCGCTCGACGACTTCTCCGACCTGGGCCGGCCGCCCGCGCACGGCAAGGCCGCGAGCATCGACGACCTGTTCGGCGGAGCGCCGGGCACCGGTGGCATCGGCGGCGATCCGCTGGCGCTGTCGCCGCTGGCCGATCCGCTGTTGCAGCCCAACACCGCCGCCGATGCCGATCCGCTCGCCGCGCTGCAGCGCGCGGCGCCGTCCACGCCGCTGCCGCGGCCGGACCACCTGCCGATCGAGCAGTTCGGCTTCACGCCGCCGCGGGCCGTCACGGCGCCGCCCGCGCCCACGCTGGCACCGCCGCCGCCGGCCGCGCCGCCACGCCCGGTGCCCGTGGCCGAGCTGCCGGCCTTCGACGACATGACCGGCCTGCCGATCCGCATCAGCGGACCCGACACGCCGGCGCGCGAAGCGCCGCCGCTGCCGCCGCCGCCCGCGCCGGCCTTCGCGTCCCAGGCCGCGGCGCCGGCCGCGCGCAGCGCGAGCGACGACGAGCTGCTGGCCGCGTTCCTGCGCGGCCTCGGCGGCACGCACCAGCCGCCCGAGATGCTCACGCCGGGCCTGATGGAGCGCATCGGCGCGATGCTGCGCAGCGCCACCGAGGGCACGCTGCAGCTGCTGCTCACGCGCCAGGAGTTCAAGCGCGAGGTGCGCGCCGAGGTCACGATGATCGCGGCGCAGGCCAACAACCCGCTGAAGTTCTCGCCCACGGTCGAGGTCGCGCTCGCGCACCTGCTGGGGCCGGGCGTGCGCGGCTTCATGCCGGCCGAGGCCGCGATGCGCGATGCCTTCGACGATCTGCGCGCGCACCAGTTCGGCGTGATGGTCGGCATGCGCGCGGCGCTGGCGCACGTCATCGCGCGCTTCGAGCCCGACGAGCTCGAGAAGAAGATCAGTTCGAAGTCGGCGCTCGACGCGCTGTTCTCGGCCAACCGCAAGGCCAAGCTGTGGGACCAGTTCGTGGCGCTGTACGGCGGCATCGCGACCGAGGCCGAGGACGACTTCCACAACCTGTTCGGCAAGGCCTTCCTCGAGGCCTACGAGGCCCAGATGGCGCGCCTGAAGTCCGACGCCTGAGGCGCGCCTTCGCACCCGACGACACCCGATCCCACGACAAGAACGCCCGACGCGAGGAGCCCGCTTGGAAATCGAAATCGTCACGCTGTCCCGCCAGGGCGGCCGCAGCTACAACGAAGACGTTCATGGCCACTGGCACGACGATCGCCACGTCGCCTGCCTGGTGGCCGACGGCGCCGGCGGCCATGGCGGCGGCGACGTGGCGGCGGCCACGGTGCGCGCGAGCGTGCTCGGTGCCTTCTCGGCCGGGCCCAGCCTCGACGAGGGCGCGCTGCGCGGCCTGATCGAACAGGCCAACCGCGACGTGGTGGCGCGCCAGGCCGAGGGCGGCACGCTCGCGGGCATGCGCTCCACCGTGGTGTTCGCGGCCATCGACCTCGAGGCCCATGCACTGGCCTGGGTGCACAGCGGCGACAGCCGGGCCTACCTGTTCCGCGGCGGCGCGATCGTCGCGCGCACCACCGACCACAGCCTGGTGCAGCAGATGGTGGCCGGCGGCATGCTCGACGAGGAGGGCGCGCGCCTGCATCCGCAGCGCAACATGCTGCTGTCGGCGCTGGGTTCGCTCGAGGAAGCACCCGACATCGCGGTGTCGGACCGCATGCGGCTCCTGCCGGGCGACGTGCTGCTGCTGTGCAGCGACGGCGTGTGGGAACCGCTGGGCGACGAGTGCCTGGTCGAGACCCTGCATGCCTCGCGCACGCCGAGCCAGTGGACCGAGCAGCTCGACGGCCAGATCAAGGCGCGCGCCAAGCCCGGCCACGACAACTACACGGCGCTCACGCTGTGGGTCATCGCCGATCCCGAGGACGACGAGGCCACGCGTCTGATGCCCGAACTGCTGCCGGCGCAGGGGCCGGCAGCGGGTTCCCGGGACGACGGCTAGAAGCCGTAGTCGAACCAGCTCTGCGGCAGGATGAATTCCCAGTACTCCTTGAACAGGGTCTCGGGAATGCCGTTCTTCTTGGGGCTGTTGCTGCGCGCGTAGTTGAGGGCGCGGATGTAGGCCGCGCGGTCGTTGGCGTCGAAGGCGTCCTCGAGCATCGAGGCGCCGGTCATGAACAGCGGCTTGTACTGCACGTGCCGCCCGACCTGCGCCGACAGGCAGCCGTCGAGCCGCAGGCCCTTGACCTCGGTGAGGTACTGGAAGTACTGGCAGTGCACGCCGAGCGAGAACTCGCGGTCGCCGAGCATTTCCTTGGCGAGCCGGTGGTAGTCGGTCTCGACGCCGGCCCACTCGTAGAAGTCCTTCTTCTCGGGATTCTTCACCTCGAGCTGGCCGAAGCCAACGCCCAGGCCGCTCGGCGTCTCGGCCTGCTGGATGTTGCAAAAGCCCGTCTCCTCGAAGCAGATCACGGCGATCATGAAGTAGGAGACCGGGTGTTCCCCGGGATGCACGCGCTGCAGCGTGCTCCAGAACGTGGGGAAGTCGTAGGCCGCGACCTGGTTCCAGGCGAACGGCGTCTTGCTGACGTGCATGGGGTACTCGCTTTCCTGAAATGAAAAACGGCGGCCGGGAAACGAATCCGCGGCCGCCGCCTGGGGAGAGGAGGAGAGGAGCTTGCGCTCAGACCTTCTTGTTGGCGGCGATGTCCCAGCCGGTTTCCTTGGTGCCGTCTCCCGAGCCGTCGGCCTTCTGCGGCGTGTACTCGTACTTGAACTTCGAGAAGTTCAGCGTGATGGTCTCGGTCAGGCGGTCCTCGCCGCCGCTGCCGCCGGTGCTGATGTGGGTCACCAGGATGTCGTCCATCGACAGCTTGATGTACTCGAGCGGCGTGGCGCCGGCCTTGCGCACCGTGAGCACGCCCTTCTTGATGTGGGCGCCGTTGCAGCAATCGAGAAGCAGCAGGTGCGAGGACGAGTCGACGTACTTGGTGATCGACAGATCCTGCACGCTGACCTTGCCGGCGCCCGAGCCGCCACCGACGTGGCCGGTGCCCGACTGTGCGGCACCCCAGCTCCACGACAGCACGTCGATTTCCTTCTTGTGCGAATCGTCCTTGGATTCGCCGTCGACGCCTTCGAGCTTCAAAAACATGTCTGCAGCCATGATGCTTACCTTTCAGTTGTGTGAGAGTCGGAAAAAAGGGCTTCCGTGCGGTGCCTAAGCGTTGGTGCCCGGGAGCTGTCTTGAGAACGAGCGAGCGGCGTTTTTTTCAAAAGGCCGCGCACCCGTTTTTTTCTTACTTGCCGCCCTTGGCGGACGGCAGCTTCGACACCAGCCGCAGCGAGACCGTGAGGCCCTCGAGCTGGTAGTGCGGGCGCAGGAAGAACTTCGAGCTGTAGTAGCCCGGGTTGCCCTCGACTTCCTCGACGACCACCTCGGCGGCCGCCAGCGGCTTGCGCGCCTTGGTCTCCTCGGAGGAGTTGACCGGGTCGCCGTCGACGTAGTTCATGATCCATTTGTTGAGCCAGCGCTCCATGTCGCTCTTCTCCTTGAAGCTGCCGACCTTGTCGCGCACGATGCACTTGAGGTAGTGCGCGAAGCGGTTGCAGGCGAACAGGTAGGGCAGGCGCGCGGCCAGGTTGGCGTTGGCGGTGGCGTCGGGGTCGTCGTATTCGGCCGGCTTGTGCAGCGACTGGGCGCCGATGAAGGCCGCGAAGTCGGAGTTCTTGCGGTGGATCAGCGACAGCAGGCCGGCCTTCGAGAGCTCGGCCTCGCGCCGGTCGCTGATCGCGATCTCGGTCGGGCACTTCTGGTCCACGCCGCCGTCGTCGCTCGGGAAGGTGTGCAGCGGCAGGTTCTCGACCGCGCCGCCCGACTCGATGCCGCGGATGCGCGAACCCCAGCCGTAGAGCTTGTACGAGCGGTTGATGTTGGTGGCCATCGCATAGGCCGCGTTGGCCCAGGCGTACTTGCCGTGATCGGCACCGGCGGTGTCCTCCTCGAAGTCGAACTCCTCCACCGGGTTGGTGTTGGCGCCGTAGGGCGTGCGCGCCAGGAAGCGCGGCATGCACAGGCCCAGGTACTTCGCGTCGTCCGAGTCGCGCAGCGAGCGCCAGCCGGCGTATTCGGGCGTGAGGAAGATCTTGGTGAGGTCGCGTGGATTGGCGAGCTCCTGCCACGACTCCATCTGCATCAGGTTCGGGCTCGCGCCCGTGATGAAGGGCGCGTGGGCCGAAGCGGCGATCTTGGCCATCTCGCCGAGCAGCTCGACGTCGGGCGGGCTCTGGTCGAAGTGGTAGTCGCCCACCAGCGCGCCGAAGGGCTCGCCGCCGAACTGGCCGTACTCCTGCTCGTAGATCTTCTTGAACATCGGGCTCTGGTCCCAGGCCGCGCCCTTGAACTTCTTCAGCGTCTTGGCCAGCTCCTGCTTGGAGATGTCCATCACGCGGATCTTCAGGTGCTCGTCGGTCTCGGTGTTGTTCACCATGTAGTGCAGGCCGCGCCATGCACTCTCGAGCTTCTGGTAGTCGGGGTGGTGGATGATCTTGTTGACCTGCTCGGTGAGCTTGGCGTCGATCGCCGCGATCATCGACTGGATCGACTTGGTCACGTCCTTGCCGATGACCTCGGTGTTGGCCAGCGCCTGCTGGGCCAGGGTGAGCACGGCGGCTTCGACCGCGCTCTTGGCTTCGTCGCTGCGCGGCTTGAATTCCTTCTGCAGCAGCGACGAAAAGTCGCTGCCCGCGTACGCGACGTCTTTCAACGCGCTCTGTTCGAGTGCTTCGGCCATGGTGGGTTACTCCTCGTGAACCGGATGTGGATGGCGGGGTGTGGAAGGGGTCAGGCGGCCGGCGGGGTGGCGCCGTCCTCGGGCTTCTTGGTCGCGGCCAGCGACTGCAGCAGCGCCGGGTCCTCGAGCACCTTGGCCAGCAGCTCCTCGGCGCCGTTCTTGCCGTCCATGTAGGTGACGAGGTTCGACAGCTGGGTGCGCGCCTCGAGCAGCTTGTTGAGCGCGCCGACCTTGCGCGCCACGGCGGCGGGCGAGAAGTCCTCCATGTTCTCGAAGGTCAGCTCGACCTTGAGTTCGCCCTCGCCGGTCAGCGAGTTGTCGACCGCGAAGGCCGCGCGCGGCTTCATGGCCTTCATGCGCGAGTCGAAGTTGTCGACATCGAACTCGAGGAACTTGCGGTCGGCCACGGGCGCCAGCGGGTCGGCGGGCTTGCCCGACAGGTCGGCCAGCACGCCCATCACGAAGGGCAGCTGGATCTTCTTCTCGGCGCCGTAGAGTTCGACGTCGTATTCGATCTGCACCCGGGGCGCCCGGTTGCGGGCGATGAATTTCTGACTGCTCTTGGCCATGGCGATGCTCCTTGCGGGGGTGAAACGGGGTGGGTCGATCCAGGGATGGAAAGGGGAGGGGACGAGGAAGAAGAGGCGCGGCCTTATTCCGAAGCGCGGCGGCCGGTCACGTTCTCGATCGTGTCGAGCGCGTTCGGCGCGAGGTTGGCCATGATCTCGAGGAAGCTCACGCCGATCAGCTTCTTGGCGCGCTCGATCAAAAGCGGAGCGGGATTGCCGGGCTCGGTGGTCTCGAGGAAGCGGATCACGCGGTCGAGCATCTGCAGCGCGTCCTGGCGGGTCTGGATCTCGCCGCGCGCCGCCGAGGGACGCGCCCCGCCGCCGCCGCCCGCGGCGCCGTCGACGCCTTCCTCGGTGCCTGCCTCGCCGGCCTCCTCGGGCGCGCCGAGGGCGGCACTGCAGGCTTTCTGCAGCGTGCGGGCGATGCCGCGCAACGCGGCCAGGTCGATGGCGTCGGCGCGGCCGGTGCGTTCCACCAGCAACGCCTGCAATTGGTCGATCAGTGCCGGCGCGCCGATCGCGGCTTCGATGCGCTCGGGCTGCTCGGCCTGCAGCGCCTCGAGGCCGCCCTGGATCTGCGCCGTGGAGTAGGCGGGATCGCCGCTGGCGGCGAGCGCGCCGGTGGCCACCGCGATATCGCGCACGCGGATCGGGCCGACGCCCGGCGCCATGCCGACCTGGGCGTCGTAGAGGTCGCGCAGCACCATGCTTTCGTCGCTCAACGGCGCGAGCGCGTTCAGGCGCATCGTCGGGTCGTTGTCGTCGTCGGCATCGAGCATTGGATGTATGCCGTCCCAGAAGCGGTCGAGCAATCCGGTCAAAAGGCGCAGGCCGGCGACGAAGCCCGTCACGCCCTGCAAGCGCGTGGAGGCGCGCAGCAGCAGCACCGCCGCGCGCACGTCCTTGCTGCGGCGCAGGATCGCGTCGGACTGCTCGGCCACCTCCCGCCATTCCGGCTCCACCGCGGGAATGACGGTGTCGCCGAACTGCTGTTCGGGCTTGCCCTGCGACGCGGTCACGAGCGCGGTGAAGTCCGCGTCGTACTCGAGGTCGGCTCCGCTCGGCGCGCTGTCGCCGATCGGTGTGAGCAGTGCATCTGCGAGTTCGTTGGTGAGCATGTTGCCTGTTGAATGTGGCTGGTGATAATCAAAGATGCCTCTCAACCGGTCAATGCAACGAAGGGAATAGCATGCGAGCGCTCGGTACACACCATTCGTCCTATGGAGGCCTGTTGGCCACGGCTTCGCGCCGGCACGTGGCGGCCTTCGGCCTCGCTGCCGCGGGGCTCTTTCTCGCGGGCTGCGCGAGCAAGCCGCCACCCGAGGTGAAGACGCCGGTGTCCCTGACGCTGGTGGCGGGGCCCGATGCCAATCCCGACGCGCGCGGCCGCGCATCGCCGCTCACGGTGCGGGCCTACATCCTCAAGACGCCAGGCGCCTTCGAGGGCGCCGACTTCTTCTCGCTGTTCGAGAAGGACCAGGCCACGCTCGGCGCCGAGATGGTGCAGCGCGAGGAAGCGCTGCTGCGCCCCGGCGAGAGCCGCAAGTTCGATTTCGTGCTGCAGCCCGACGCCAAGACGATCGGCGTGATGGGCGCGTTCCGCGACCTCGACCGCGCGCGCTGGCGCGAGGTGCGGCCGCTTGAGGTCGGCAAGATCAACACCATCACCGTGACCTACGGCGCGCGCCAGATCCGCATCGACCAGAAGGCGGAGCCGATCAAGAAGGAATAGCCGTCGCGCACCGTGCGCGCGGGCGGCGTTCACATCGCTTCCAGTCCCGCGTCGCGGTCCTCCGGCGGCAGCCGCCCCGGCCGCGCGAGCGACTGGTCCGCCGGCAGGAAGCGATCGAACAGATCTGCGACGAAGGCCCCGTTGCCGCCCGACGTGCCGGCCGCCGCGCTCAGGTAGAGGCCGCGCCAGCGCAATCCCCTCGCTTCGCGCGCCTTGCGGCCATGGCTTTCGAACAGGGCCTCGGCCGCGAGCCGCAGGCCCGGCCGCAGCGAGCGCACCCCCTCCACGAATGCATGCACCGCGAGCCGGCCCGCCGCGCCGGGCTGCTCGCGCTGCAATCCCATGCGCAGCGCATGCAACCGGGTGGCGATCGGCTCGAACACCGCATCGAGCCTGGCGCCGCCGTCGGCCTCGGGTGCCGCGTTCTCCAGCGCCAGCCGGTGGCCCAGTGCCTGCGCCAGCACCTCGGGCGGCAGCGCGCCGCGCAGCGCGCCATAGCCTTCGAGTCCTTCGAGGCCCGTGACCACGAGATAGAACGGCAACTGCAGCCGCAGCGTGCGGCCGATCTCCTCGACCAGCCGGCGCAGCCGCGCGATGCGCATGCGGAAGGCGACCGCGTCGGCCGGGGCCTCGCGCAGCGCCTGCGCGCCGATGCAGGCCACGATGCCGTGCAGTGGAATGCGTTCGCGGCGCTCGGCCAGCGCGAGCAGCGACGCGAGCCACAGCGCGCGGGCCTGCGGCGCGTCGGCCACGTCCTCGAGCACGCGTGCGTCGATCTCGATGGCGGCCATCGCGCCGCCGGTCCACCAGCGCCAGCCGTCGCGCACCGGGCCGGCCGGTGCGTCGTCCGACGGGTCCGCATCGAGCGGCGACGCCGCGAGCAGCCCCGGCAGCCCGGCGGCCGCATCGCCGAGGAACAGCAGCCACGGCGCTCTCGGCGCCGCGCCGCCGCCGAAGTCCCCGTCGTCGGCGTTCTCGCCGGCGGCACGTGGGCGCGGCGCCAGCCGCAGCCGCTGCTGCGCGCGCGCCATCGCCTCGTGCAGGCGCTCGACGGCCTGCGCATCGGCCGCGCGCGCGGGCGGCCGCAAGGTGGCGATGCGCTGCTTCAGCGCACGCTGCCGCGCGCCGCGCCCGGCGTCGCGCACCACGGCGCAGAGCACCGCGAAGCCGAGCACGCACAGCGCGAGCAGCGGCCAGAAGAGGTGGGCGGGCGGCAGGGTGTGCATGGCGGCGGCGCGGTCCTCAGCGCGCCTGGGTCTCGAGGAACACGAAGTCGGCGATCAGCCGCTCGCCGCCCTTGTTGGCCGCGAGCGCCTCGCGCAGCTGCAGCAGATAGGCCGAGGCCAGTTCGAACGGGGGCCGGTCGGCGGTCTCGTGGAAAGGCATCGGCGACGAGATCACGGTCACCAGCACGCTGCCGAAGGGCGGGCTCACGAGCCAGCTCGAGGGGATGTCGCGCCCGAGCTCCAGCTTCTCGCCGGCGCGCAGCCGGGTCGGCGCCTGGCCCGCGTTGAGGTGCATCACCGAGCCGTCGGCGGTGTAGTAGTCGACCCACAGCACGCTGTCGTGGCGCGGCGCCGTCACCTCCACGCGCACGGCGTCGCCCTCGCGCAGGCGGCCCTGCCGCGCGGAGGGCAGGGCCAGCCCGAGGCCGTAGGCCTTGTCGGCATTGCGCGCCTGGTAGGGCTTGAGGATCGCGAACACCTCGCAATGCGGCCACACGCGCACGCCGAGCTCGAAGCGCGGCGCCTTCACGCCCGGCAGCCGGCCCACGTCGTGCTGCACGTTGGCGACGTCGGCCGGCAGCGAGACGAAGCCGCTGACCTTGAGCGCGCCCTCGGCATCGACCGCCACCGCGAGGTCGGCGCAGGCGTAGCTCTGGAGCTGCTGCTCGACGCGCTGCGCGAGGTCGGCCTCGGGCCGCGGCGCGCCGGCCAGCCAGGCCCACAGCAGGTAGAGCAGCGGCACCAGCAGCGCCAGCGCCGCGCTCGCGCGCAGCAGCGAGCGGTCGCGCCGCCGCATGTCGATCGGGGCGGGCGGATCGGGCTCGGCATAGGGCTGCGGCGTGATGCGCTGCTGCGCGAGGCTGCCGAGCGCGAGCGGCGCAAGCCGCAGCTGGCGCCCGTGCAGCTCCTTGAGCTTGCCGAGCTCGCCGCGGTCGCCGTGCTCGAAGTAGTACTGGCCCTTGAAGCCCAGCGCCAGCGCATGCCAGTAGACCTCGCGCACCTCGTCGTCGCGCGCGCCCAGCGCCGACAGGTGGTGGAAGAACTCGCTGTGGGCGTTGTTCGAGGCGAACAGCTGCACCTGCAGCGGCGCCGCGCCCCGGGCCGCGCCCGGGTGGCGCGCGAGGATCTCGTCGATCCAGGCGACCATCGCGAAGGCGGCCGATTCGAGCTGCGCGGGCGACAGCGGTGTCGCGTTCGCCCGCGCGCATGCGCGCGCCTCGTCGAGCAGCAGGCGGGCCTGGCGCTGCGCGGCGTCGTGGTCGAGCGTGGGGCGGTTCGCGGCGATCGCGGCATCGAGCGCGAGCCCGAACGAGACGAAGGCCGAATGGCAGTCGATCAGGCGGGCCATGAAGACACGCGCGCCGGCTCAGGCCGCGGCGAGCCGCCGCGCGAGAGCTGCCCTGCACCGGCGCCTGCTTCGTTGGCACATGCCCATGTCTCGCTTCCTTCGGGTTGGCGATCATTCTTCTCAGCGGCCCCGGGGCGCGCCATATCGCTTGGGGCCTATGCCGTTCGGGCAGCGCGCCAGCCTTGCTGCGCGGGGCATTCGCCGGTATCGTCGGCGGTCGCTGAGTCAATGCACGCTGGGGTTAAGCCATGAAAATTCTGATCGCCGACGACCACCGGCTCGTCATCGAGGCGGTCAAGGCCAAGTTGTCCGAGCTGGAGCCCGGCATCGAGTTCGTGCTGGTCATGAGCGTGGACGAGCTGCTGGCCGGTGCCACCGACGACCTCGACCTGGCATTGATCGACCTCAACATGCCCGGCGCCGACGGGCAGGCCCACATCGACGAGATCCGCCGCCGCCACCCGGCCGTGCCGGTGATCGTGCTGTCGGGCTACGAGGATCCGGCCATCATGCGCGCCGCCCTCGAGCGCGGCGTGCTCGGCTTCATTCCCAAGGCCTATTCGCCCGAGGTCATGCTGTCGGCCGTGCGGCTGGTGCTGGCCGGCGGCGTCTACGTGCCGCCGATGATGCTGACCGCGCTGCCGCCCGGCATCGTGGCCGGCGTGGCGCCGCAGCCCGGCGCCGACGCCGCGCGCGCGCCCGGTGCCCCGGCCGCCTCGCAGACGCTCGAGCACCTGCGCAACGTGCTGACCGAACGGCAGGTGGAGGTGCTGCAACTGCTGTCGCAGGGCAAGCCCAACAAGCTGATCGGCCGCAGCCTCGGCATCAGCGAGGGCACGGTCAAGATCCACCTCGCGGCGATCTTCCGCGCGCTCAACGTGCGCAACCGCACCGAGGCGGTGGTGGCGGCGCAGGCCTTGACCGAAGCGCAGGCCTGACCCAGACCCGAGACCGTTCGGGCCGCCCCTCTCGTTTCAGCGCCGTTGCGCCGCCTGCGCCACCGCGCGCGGCACCTTCACCCGCATGTCGAGCAGCATCTGCCCCATGCCCTTGCCCAGCGGGTCCATGCGCATCGACGAGGGTCCGCCGCCGTCGAGCGCCCCGTGCAGCAGCAGGTTCATCGCCGCGATGCCCGGCAGGTGGAAGCGCTCGACCTTGCCCCGCACCAGGTGCGCGAAGTAGGCGCCCACCGCCTCGGGCGTGACGCGGGACCACAGCAGCGGCAGCCATTCGGGCCGGCGCGCCACCAGGCCGATGTTCGAGAGGTCGCCCTTGTCGCCGCTGCGGGCCCAGGCCAGGTCGATGAGCCGCAGTTCGACCTGTTCGCCGCCGTCGTCGGCCAGGGGCGGTGGTTCCGCCATCGGCGGCGCGGTGCCATCGCCCTCGCCGGACGGGATCGCCACCGCCCGCCGCTCGCCGTCGATCACGAAGGACACCGGCACCTGCGCCTTGGCGAGCAGGAAGGCGAAGGGCTTGACCAGCGGCGACACCGAGGGCCGGCCACCCCCGGGCCCGGTGGTGCCCGGCGACCACGAGGTGCCCGCGGGCGCGATCTCGCGCGCGAAGATCTCGAGCGCGGCCTTCTGCGGATGGTCGACCGCCACGCGCATCATCGCCTCGCGCACGCCATGGGTGCGCGCATGCGGGCCGTAGAGCGTCTCGGCGCCGATCGCCTCGATGTGGCTGCGCGTGAAGGGCGCGAGGCCCAGGCGCGCGAGGATGCCGCCGGTGCGCTCGAGGATCGCCTCGGCCGTGCGCCGCGCCTTGCGCTCGGCATCGATGCCCACGATCACCAGGCTGCCCGCGCAGCGGAAGCCGTCGAGCTGGGTGGCCGAGACCTTGTAGGCCGGCGTCGGCGCGCGGCCGCGCGCGGGGCTCACGCGCACGCGGTCGGAGCCCTCCTGCTCGATCGTCACGGCGCGGAAGTCGCAGCTCACGTCGGGCAGCAGGTAGGCGCCCGGGTCGCCGATCTCGTAGAGCAGCTGCTCGGCCACCGCGGCACGGATCACCTTGCCGCCCGTGCCCTCGGGCTTGGTCACGACGAAGCTGCCGTCGGCCTGGCATTCGACGATCGGGTAGCCGATGTTCGCCCAGTCGGGGATGTCTTCCCAGTCGGTGTGCAGGCCGCCCGTGGCCTGGCAGCCGCATTCGATGATGTGGCCCGCGAGGCTGCCCGAGGCCAGCCGGTCGAAGTCGCCGGGCTGCCAGCCGAACTCGTGCATCAGCGGGCCGAGCGTGACCGCGCTGTCGACGCAGCGACCCGTGATCACCACGTCGGCGCCCGCGGCCAGCGCGGCGGCGATGGGCAGCGCGCCCAGGTAGGCGTTGGCGCTCAGCACCTTCTCGGGCAGGGCCTCGCCCGTGAACATGTCGCGCGTGCCGGCGGCACGCAGTTCGGCCATGCGCGCGCCGAGGTCGTCGCCCTCGACCACCGCGATGCGCAGCGGCACGCCCTGGGCCTCGGCCAGCGCGCGCAGCGCGGCGGCGCAGCCCTGCGGATGGATGCCGCCCGCGTTGCTCACCACCTTGATGCCCTGGCGCTTGATCTCGGCGAGCACCGGCTTCATCGCGATCTCGACGAAGTCGGTGGCGTAGCCGAGCTCGGGCTTCTTCGCGCGCGCCGCGGCCAGGATCGCCATCGTGGTCTCGGCCAGGTAGTCGAACACCAGGTAGTCGAGCCGGCCGTGCTGCACGAGCTGCGGCGCGGCCACCATGCTGTCGCCCCAGAAGCCCGAGGCGCCGCCGATGCGGACGGTCTTGGTCGGTGCGGCGGTGGATGAAGGCATGGCGGTCCTCGGGTGGCGGATGGAAGGGCCAGCTTAGCGATGCGGCCGCGGCGCGGCTTGCGTCGAGTCGCTGCGCCTCGCGTCGCCGGGCGCAGCCTGTTGGCGCAAGACCCGACCGGCGCCCGGCGCTAGCCTCGTGCGCCAAGGAGACATCATGGAATTCCTGGACGCCCCGCCGCTGCCCTTCTACTTCTCCGCCGAGCACGAAGCCTTCCGTGCCGGCCTGCGCGCCTTCGTGGCGCGCGAGATCGCGCCCTTCGTGAGCGAATGGGACGAGGCCGAGACCTTCCCACGCGATCTCTACCGGCGCGCGGCCGAACTCGGCGTGCTGGGCCTGGGCTATCCCGAGGCGCTCGGCGGCACGCCGGCCGACCTGTTCCACCAGCTGATCGTGGCCGAGGAATTCGCGCGCTGCGGCGCGGGCGGCGTGCAGGCCTCGCTGAACTCGCACAGCATCGCGTTGCCGCCGATCCTCAAGGCCGGCAGCGAGGAACTCAAGCAGCGCGTGATCCCGCCGGTGCTGGCCGGCGAGAAGATCGCCGCGCTCGCGATCACCGAGCCCGCGGGCGGCTCCGACGTCGCGGCGCTTCGGACCACCGCGGTGCGCGACGGCGACCACTACGTGGTGAACGGCGAGAAGACCTTCATCACCTCGGGCGTGCGTGCCGACTTCATCACCACCGCCGTACGCACCGATCCCGCGAACAAGGGGGCGGGCGGCATCTCGCTGCTGGTGATCGAGGGCGACACGCCGGGGCTCGCGCGCACCTCGCTCAAGAAGATGGGCTGGTGGAGCTCCGACACCGCGCACCTGCGCTTCGAGAACTGCCGCGTGCCCGCGCGCAACCTCGTGGGCACGGAGAACCAGGGCTTCAAGCTCGTGATGAACAACTTCAACGGCGAGCGCCTGCTGATGTCGGCGCTGGCCTGCGGCTTCGCCGAGGTCTGCCTCGAGGAAGCGGTGGACTGGGCGCGGCAGCGCGTCACCTTCGGCGTGCCGCTGGCCGAGCGCCAGGTGGTGCGCCACAAGCTCATGGACATGACCCTGCGCGTCGATGCCGCGCGCACCCTGGTCTACGACCTGGCCTACCGCATCGAGCACGGGCTGGCCGATCCGGCGAAACTCGTGGCGCGCGTGTGCCTCGCGAAGGTGCAGGCCACCCAGGCCATGCAGTTCTGCGCCGACCAGGCGGTGCAGTTGCTAGGCGGCATGGGCTTCATGCGCGGCACGCGCAGCGAACGCATCTACCGCGAGGTCAAGGTGATGATGATCGGCGGCGGATCGGAAGAGATCATGAAGGACCTGGCGGCCCGGCAGCTCGGGCTCTGAAGAACGAGAAGGACGACACCCACGATGAACGATTCGACGAACGGCCCCAACGCGGAGACCGCGCGCGACCTGCGCGACGAGTACGCCGAGCTCGCCGCGCTGTGCGCCACGCTCACGCCCGAGCAGTGGCGCGCGCCCAGCGTGTTCTACGGCTGGTCGCCCTGGGACGAGATCGCCCACCTGTGCTTCTTCGACGAGACCTCGATGCTCGCGCTGAACGATCCCGAGGCCTTCGTGCGCGATGCCGCGGCGCTCAACGCGCAGTTCGCGCAGGGCCGCGAGATCAGCTCGCTGGCGCGCGAGAAGTACGGTGCGCTCGACGGCCCCGCGATGCTCGCGCTGTGGCAGCCGATCTCGATGCAGCTGGCCGACGCGCTCGCGGCGCTCGACCCGAAGGCGCGGCTGCCCTGGTACGGGCCGATGATGAGCGCGCGTTCGTTCGCGACCGCGCGGCTGATGGAGACCTGGGCCCATGGCCAGGACATCTGGGACCTGATGCGCCGGCGCCGGCCGGCCAGCGCGCGGCTGCGCCACATCGCCCACATCGGCGCCACCACCTTCGGCTGGACCTTCGTCAATCGCCAGCTGCCGGTGCCCGAGCCCGCGCCCTACATCGAGCTCGACGCGCCCGGCGGCCAGACCTGGCGCTGGGGCGATCCGGCCTCGGCGGAATCGGTGCGTGGCGATGCGCTCGACTTCTGCCTGGTCGTGACCCAGCGCCGCCATCTCGCCGATACCGCGCTGCGCTGCACGCCGGGCAGCGCCACGCAGTGGCTGTCGATCGCCCAGTGCTTCGCGGGGCCGCCGGCCGATCCGCCGGCGCCGGGCGTGCGCGCGGTGGCCTACGACGCTGCATGAAGGTGGGGCAGCCGCTGTCGCTGGCGCTGCGCGAGGCGATCGAACCGGCGCTCGCGCGGCTGCGCGCGGGCAGCGCCGAGGGCTGCCTGTCGGACTTGACGTTCTCGAACCTCTGGCTGTTCCGCGAGGCCCACGACTACCGCTATATCGGGCCCGAAGACGACAGCTGGCCGCGCATTTCGGGCCGTACCTACGACGGCACGCGTCACCTGGTCCCGCTGTTCGCGCTGCCGCAGGCGCCGCCCGAGGCGCTGGCCACGATGCTCGAGGACCACGACTGCTTCTACCCGCTGTCGCGGCGCGACATCGAAGGCCTGAGCGCCGGCCGCTTCGCGCTGAGCGCCTCGCCCGACGATGCCGACTACCTCTACGACGCCAGCCGCTTCGCCGACTACGCCGGCCGCGCGCTGGCCTGGAAGCGCAGCCAGGTGCGGCAGCTGCTCGCGCAGTGCACGCCGCGCGCCGAGGTCTTCGGTCCCGCCTCGGCCGGCGCCGCGCTGCGCGTGCTCGAGGCCTGGATGGCGCAGAAGGGCAAGGCTGCGGGCGAAGCCGACGAGGCGCCATGCCGCGCAGCCATCGCCGACGCGGCGGCGCTCGGGCTCGAAGGCTTCGTGCATTTCGCGCACGACGAGCCGCTGGGCTTCGTGCTCGCGCAGGAACTGCAGCCCGGCGTGTTCGCGATGCGCTTCGCCAAGGGGCTCGACAGCCACGCGGGCATCTACCCGCACATGTTCCAGCACTTCTGCCGGCAGTTCGAGGCCCGGTTCGGCCGACCGGTGCGCTGGCTCAACTTCGAGCAGGACATGGGCATCGCGGGCTTCCGGCGCAGCAAGCGCTCGTACGCGCCGGCGGCGATGGTGCAGAAGTTCAGGGCACGGTTATTGCGCTGAGCCGGCGTGGCGGCGGGTATTCTTCCGCCGCCCACCGTGCCGACCGCATCCGCCGCGAGGAGCCCGCATGACCCGGACCACCGATTCCCTTCATCGACGCTGGACGCGCGCCGCGCTGGTCGCTGTCGCCGCCGGCTTCGCATTCGCGGCCCAGGCCGCCGACTACACCGGCCCACTGTTCGACACCCACCTGCACTACAACGAAGAGGCCTGGAACGGCAGCAGCGGCCCGTTCCCGCCGGCCGAGGCGCTCGCGCGCATGCAGCGCAACGGCGTGCGTGCCATCGTCGGCAACTCGCGGCCCAACGACGGCACGCGCACGCTCGCGGCGCTGCGCGAGACCCGCGAGGCCGGCGTCACCGTGGTGCCCTTCGTGCGGCTGTACCGCAACCGCGCCGACTACAGCAACTGGTTCCGCGACGAGAGCATCCACGAGATGGTGCTGGCCGAACTCGAGCGCGGCACCGCGAGCGGGCCCTACCGCGGCATCGGCGAGTTCCATCTCTACGAGAGCGCCAATGCCAACGGCCCGGTCGCGAAGAAGCTGATGGCGCTGGCCGAGCGCAGGCAGCTCGCGGTGCTCGCGCACGTGGACGACGAGGCGGTCGACCTGCTGATGGCCAACACGCCGAGCCAGGGCCGCGACACGCGGCTGATCTGGGCCCACACCGGCATCGGCGGCACGCCGGTGGCGCGCGTGCGCCAGATGCTCGAGCGCTATCCGAAGCTGATGGGCGAGCTGTCGTACCGCCCGGGCCTGGTCTGCGAGGGCGGCACGCTGTGCGCGCCGTGGCGCGAGCTGATCCTGGCCTTTCCCGACCGCTTCCTGATCGGCTCCGACACCTGGGTCAACCAGCGCTGGAGCGCCTACGACGAGCTGATGCGCGGCTACCGCGGCTGGCTCGGCGAGCTGCCGCCCGCGGTGGCGCAGCGCGTGGCCTGGGACAACGCGGCCGGGCTGTTCGGCGTGCGCTGATCCCCAGCCACTGGGCACAAGACGCCCCGGGGGGCGCTGCCTAAGCTGCCATGGACTCTTCCGCAGACCATGGCCACCATCGAATCGACCCTCTCCCCCTACGGCGAAGCCTTCCAGGCCAATCGCGCCCACATGCTCGCGCTGCTCGAGCGCGTACGCGGCTGCGAGCAGCGCGCCGCCGCCACCTCGGAGCGCTCGCGCGAACGCTTCGAGAAGCGCGGCCAGTTGCTGCCGCGCGAGCGGCTGTCGCTGCTGCTCGACCCCGGCACGCCCTTCCTCGAGCTCTGCTCGCTCGCCGGGCTGGGCCTGGACAACCCCGACCTCGACAAGAGCGTGCCCGGCGGCGGCGTGATCGCGGGCATCGGCCAGGTCTCGGGCCTGCGCGTGATGGTCAATGCCTCCGACTCGGGCATCGACGCCGGCGCGCTGCAGCCCATGGGCATTCCGAAGCAGTTGCGCATCCAGGAGCTCGCGCTCGAGAACCGGCTGCCCTACGTGCAGCTGGTCGAGAGCGCGGGCGCCAACCTCATGACCTACAAGGTCGAGGAATTCGTGACCGGCGGCAGCCTGTTCCGCAACCTCGCGCGGCTGTCGGCCGCCGGCCTGCCGGTGCTGACGGTCACGCACGGCTCCTCGACCGCGGGCGGCGCCTACCAGACCGGCCTGTCGGACTACATCGTGATGGTGCGCGACCGCTCGCGCGCCTTCCTCGCGGGGCCGCCGCTGCTGAAGGCCGCCACGGGCGAGATCGCGACCGAGGAGGAACTGGGCGGCGCGCTGATGCACAGCTCGGTGTCGGGGCTCGGCGACTACCTGGCCGAGGACGACCGCGACGCGATCCGCATCGCGCGCGAGATCCTCGCCCACATCGACTGGAACCGCGAGCTGCCGGCGCCGCCGCCGCGGCGCTTCAAGCCACCGCGCTTCGATGCCGAGGAGCTGCTGGGCATCATGCCGGCCGACCTCAAGCGACCGGTCGACATGAAGCAGGTGATCGCGCGCATCGCCGACGACTCCGAGTTCCTCGAGTTCGGCGCCGGCTACGGCAGCGCCACCGTGGTCGGCCACTTCAAGATCGAAGGGCTGCCCGTGGGCGTGGTCACCAACAACGGCCCGATCGACAACGCGGGCGCCACCAAGGCCGCGCACTTCATCCAGGCCTGCTGCCAGTCGCGCACGCCGATCCTCTACCTGCAGAACACCACCGGCTTCATGGTCGGGCGCGCGCACGAGGAGGGCGGGATGATCAAGCACGGCTCGAAGATGATCCAGGCCGTGACCAACGCGACCGTGCCGCAGATCACGATTTACTGCGGCGCATCGTTCGGCGCCGGCAACTACGGCATGTGCGGGCGCGGCTTCCATCCGCGCTTCTGCTTCTCGTGGCCCAACGCGCGCACCGCGGTGATGGGCGGCGAGCAGGCGGCGCAGACCATGGTCAACGTGACCGAGGCCGCGATGCGGCGCAAGGGCGGCGAGATCGACCGCGCGAAGCTTGCCGAGATGGAGCGCCGCATCGTCGAGCGCTTCGACAGCCAGATGAGCGTGTTCACCACCAGCGCGCACGTGCTCGACGACGGCGTGATCGATCCGCGCGACACGCGCGCCGTGCTCGCGAAGCTGCTGGCCGTGTGCCGCGAGGCCGAGCTGCGCGAGCCGCAGCCGATGCAGTTCTCGGTGGCGCGGCCATGAGCGAGGGGACGCAGTCCATGACCTTCCACAAGATCCTGATCGCCAACCGCGGCGAGATCGCGCTGCGCGTGATGCGCAGCGCGCGCGCCCTCGGCTACCGCACGGTGGCGGTGTATTCGAGCGCCGATGCCGGCGCGCGCCATGTGCGCGAGGCCGACCAGGCCGTGTGCATCGGCGAGGCGCTGCCCGCGCAGTCCTACCTGCGCATCGAGGCCATCGTCGAGGCCGCGCGCCGCACCGGCGCCGACGCGGTGCACCCGGGCTATGGCTTCCTGGCCGAGAACGCCGCCTTCGCGCGCGCCTGCGAGGAGGCCGGGCTGGTCTTCATCGGCCCCTCGGCCGAAGCCATCGAGGCCATGGGCCACAAGGCCGGCGCCAAGGCGCTGATGCAGGCCGCGGGCGTGCCCTGCATTCCGGGCTACCAGGGCGAGGATCAAGGCGAGGAGCGGCTCGCGCGGGAAGCCGCGCGCATCGGCTTCCCGGTGATGATCAAGGCCACGGCCGGCGGCGGCGGGCGCGGCATGCGGCTGGTGCCGTCGGCCGAGGAGTTCGCACCCCTGCTGCGCAGCGCGCGTTCGGAGGCGCAGAGCGCCTTCGGCGATCCCGAGGTGATCCTCGAGCGCGCGATCGCGCAGCCGCGGCACATCGAGATCCAGGTCTTCGCCGACCGCCACGGCCATGCGATCCACCTGGGCGAGCGCGACTGCTCGGTGCAGCGGCGGCACCAGAAGCTGATCGAGGAGGCGCCTTCGCCGGCGGTGGACGCCGCGCTGCGCGAGCGCATGGGCGCGGCCGCGGTGGCGGCCGTGAAGGCGATCCGCTACGAGGGCGCGGGCACGCTCGAGTTCCTGCTCGACGGCGGCGGCAACTTCTACTTCATGGAGATGAACACGCGGCTGCAGGTCGAGCATCCCGTGACCGAGGCCGTGACCGGCCTCGACCTGGTGGAACTGCAGCTGCGCGTGGCCGCGGGCGAGCCGCTGCCTCTCGCGCAGCAGGACGTGCGCTTCGAGGGCCATGCGATCGAGGTGCGGCTGTGCGCGGAAGATGCGGCGCAGGGCTTCGTGCCGCAGAGCGGCACGCTCGCGCTGTGGCGGATGCCGCCGCGACTGCGCGCCGAGCATGCGCTGTATTCGGGCGCCGAGGTGCCGCCGTATTACGACTCGATGATCGCCAAGCTCGTGGCCCATGGCCGCACGCGCGAGGAGGCGCGGCGCAAGCTGGCCACGGGGCTCGAGGATGCGGTGGCGCTGGGCGTGACGACCAACCAGGCCTTCCTGCGCGCCTGCCTCGTGCATCCGGTGTTCGCGGCGGGCGGTGCCACCACGGCCTTCATCGGCGAGCACCAGGCGGCGCTGCTGCAGGCCGACGAGGCCGCGGCCGCACGCGCGGCGGCGCTCGCGGCGGTGCTGCTCTACGAACGCGCCGACGACACGCAGGCGCGGCGACTGCCGCACAAGCTGCCGATCTCGCTGCGCTTCGAGCTCGCGGGGCAGACGCGGCATGCGAGCGTGGTGCTTACCGGGTCGCGCCAGTTCCAGGTCACGCTCGATGCGCAGGCCTTTGCGATCGAACTGATCGAGCACGGCGACGACGGCGTGCGCTTCGCCTGCGATGGCGTGCACGAGAGCGCCGCGTACTGGCGCGACGGTACGCTGCTGTGGCTGCAGTACCGCGACCGCGCGCTGCGCATCGAGGACACCACGCGCGCGGCCTCCGCGCGCCAGGGCGGCGCGGGCGGCGGCGACGGCAAGCTGCGCGCCTCGATGAACGGCCGCGTGGTCGCGGTGCTGGCCGAGCCCGGCCAGGTCGTGCGCGCGGGGCAGCCGCTGCTCACGCTCGAGGCGATGAAGATGGAGCACGTGCATGCCGCGCCGGTGAGCGGCCGGCTGGCCGCGCTGCATGTGCGCATCGGCGACCAGGTCGAGGCACGCCGTGTCGTGGCCGAGATCGAGCTCGATGCCCCCGTTGCCGAAGGAGTCGCGCCATGAGCACCGCCGCCGTATTGCACGAGAAGCGCGACCGCGCCTTCTGGATCACCATCAACCGTCCCGACAAGCGCAATGCGCTCAACGCCGAGGTAGTGGCCGGCCTGCGCGAAGGCTGGCGCCTCGCGCATGCCGATCCCGAGGTGCGCGCCATCGTGCTGACCGGCGCGGGCGAGAAGGCCTTCTGCGCCGGCGGCGACCTGCAGCCCGGCGCGGGTTTCGCGTTCGACCTCGCGCAGCCCACGCTGGACTACGCCGACCTGCTGCGCGAGACGCAGGCCGGCACCCTGCCGAGCATCGCGCGCATCAACGGCACCTGCATGGCCGGCGGCATCGGCCTCCTGTGCATGACCGACCTCGCGGTGGCCGCGGACACGGTGCAGTTCGGCCTGCCCGAAGTGAAGATCGGCCTGTTCCCGATGCAGGTGCTGAGCCTGCTGCAGCGCATCGTGCCGCGCCGCACCCTGCGCGAGTGGTGCCTGAGCGGCGAGCCCTTCGGCGCGGCCGAGGCGAAGGATGCCGGTCTGCTGAACCACGTGGTGCCGGCCGACGCACTCGATGCGAAGACGCAATGGCTGCTCGAGCGCCTGACCGACAAGTCGCCGACCGCGATCCGCCGCGGCAAGTACGCGATGCGCGCGCTCGAGGCCATGTCCTTCGACGAAGGCATCGCCTTCACCGAGGGGCAGATCGCGCTGCTCGCGGGCACGCAGGATGCGAAAGAAGGGCTGGCCTCGTTCAACGAGAAGCGCAGGCCGGTCTGGACCGGGCGCTGAGCGCGGCACGCCGCGCTCAGGCGAAGGGCGCGCTGGTCACTTCGTCCATGAGCCACTGCGTGAACGACTGCAGCGCCGCGCTCGGCGCGCGGTCCGCGGGACGCACGAGGTAGTAGGCGCTCCCCGGATCGACGGTGTGCGCGAACGGCGCCACCAGCAGTCCGGCATCGAGGTCCTCGCGCACCAGGGCCGTGAAGAACAGCGCGAAGCCATGGCCGTCGAGCGCGGTGCGGCGCAGCGCGTGGGAGTCGTCGATGCGGGTGGTGTCGAGCGGGCCAGCCTCCACTCCCGCCGTTGCGAACCAGGCGCTCCAGTGCGCGGCATCGAACTCGTGGAACAGGCGGCGGCCGCGCAGGTCGCGCGGCCTGGGCTTGCGCGGCAGCGTGGCCAGGAGGGCAGGGCTGCACACGGGCGCGAGCGTGCCCGGCACGACCAGCCGGGCCTCGACGCCGGGCCAGCGCCCGTCGCCCCAGCCGATGCCGGCATCGACCGGATCGCGCAGGAAATCTGCGGGCTGGTAGGCATGGTGCAACTGCAGGTGCAGCCGTGGATGCCGCGCCCAGAGCCGCCCCAGGCGCGGCGTGAGCCAGCGCGCCGAGAAGTACGGGGCGACGCTCAAGGTCAGCGTGTCGGGCCGCGCGGCGCGGCGCAGCCGGTCGATCGCGGCCTCGAGGCCCTGGAAGCCCTGGGCGCAATCGGCGCAGAGCTGCCGTCCTTCGGCCGTGAGTTCGATGCGGCGGTGCGAGCGCAGCACCAGCGGCATGCCGAGCTCGGTCTCGAGGTGGCGCACGTGGTGGCTCAGGGCCGACTGCGTGACGTGCAGCTCCTCGGCCGCGCGCTTGAAACTGCCGTGGCGAGCCACCGACTCGAAGGCGCGCAGCTTCGTGAGCAGGAACAGGGGCAGCGGCATGCGGGCGATCCTAGAAGTGAGTTTGCTTCACGTCAACGCAGAACGAATCAATTGAACGAAACAAGGCGGCTTCGCAGAATTCATCTTCACATCAATGAAGGAGATTCACATGAGCAACCAGCCTGCGGCGTTCGAGATCGCGAAGGGACCGCGCCGCGTCATGACGCTGAGCGAAGCCGAGGTGGCGCGCCTGCTCGATCCGCGCGCACTGCTCGACGGCCTGGAGGACGGCTTTGGCGCGCTCGCGCGCGGCGAGGTGCAGTCGCCGGCGCGGCCCGAGCTCACGGTGCCGGGCCGGGGTTTCTCGCTCGCGATGCCGGCATGGCGCCCGGGCATGCAGATGGCGATCAAGGTGGTCAACGTATTCGACGGCAACCTCGCGCTCGGGCTGCCGAACCACCTCGCGATGATCCTGCTGTTCGAGCCCGAGACGGGCATGGCCTCGTGCGTGATGGACGGCACCTTCATCACCGGCATCCGCACGGCCGCTTCGGCGGTGCTGTCGGCGCGGCTCTTGGCGCGCCCGGACGCGCGCGTCGCGACCATCGTGGGCGCGGGCGTGCAGGCGCGCGAGCACCTGCGGCTGCTGCCGCTGGTGCGCGACCTCGAGCGCATCCATGTCTGCGCGCTGCATCCCGAGGAGGCGCGGCGGCTCGCGGCGCGGCATCCGCTCGCGCGGGCCGGCGAGGACATCGAGGCGGCCGTGCGCGACTCGGACATCGTCTGCCTCGCGAGCCACAGCGCCCAGCCCGTGATCCGGCCCGAGTGGCTCAAGCCCGGGGTCCACGTGTCCTCGGTCGGCTACCACCCGCCGGCGGGCGAACTGCCGGTGGCGCTCGCGCGCGAGGCGCGCCTGTTCGTGGAGACGCTCGATGCCTTCGAGCCGGTGCCCGTGGGTTGCGCCGAGCTCGCGGGCTGCGACCGCCGGCGCGCGACCACGCTCGGCGAGGTCGTGCTCGGCACTTCGCCGGGGCGGCGCGATGCGCGCGAGATCACGGTCTACAAGGCCATGGGCATCGCGATGGAGGACATGGTGGCAGCCAACCTGGCCCATGCGGCCGCGCTGCGCGAAGGCGGCGGCGCGGCGATGGCGTGGTGAGCCACGTCATCCGCCAGCGGGGCTCTGTAAAGTCGCGGGCAGTCTTCGCAACGCCATGAGCCCCTCTTCCTTGAACTCCATCGATTTCGACTCCACCCGCTTCGACGCCGCCATCGTCGACCTCGACGGCACCACCATCGACACGCTCGGCGATTTCGCCGTGGCCCTGAACCGCATGCTCGAGGACCTCGGCCTCGCCACGCTGCCGCGCGAGCGCATCGAGCTGATGATCGGCAAGGGTTCGGAGCACCTGATCCTGTCGGCGCTGCAGTACGTGGCCGCGGCGGACGGTGCCGACGCACCCGCCGCCCTGGTACGCGCGCAGGCGCAGTTCGAGCGCGGCTGGGAGCGCTACCAGCACCACTACCTCGCGATCAACGGCCAGCATGCGGCGGTGTATCCGGGCGTGGTCGAGGGGCTGCGGGCGCTGCGCGACCGGGGGCTGAAGCTGGCCTGCCTCACGAACAAGCCGACGGCCTTCGCGAAGCCGCTGCTGGCCCAGAAGGGGCTCGACGGCTTCTTCGAGCGCGTGTTCGGCGGCGATGCCTTCGAGCGCAAGAAGCCTGATCCGCTGCCGCTGTTGAAGACCTGCGAGGCCCTGGGCACGCAGCCCGCGCGCACGCTGATGATCGGCGACTCGAGCAACGACGCGCGTGCCGCGCGCGCGGCCGGCTGCCCGGTGCTGCTGGTCACCTACGGCTACAACCACGGCGAGCCGGTGCGCGCGGTCGATGCCGACGGCTTCGTCGATTCGCTGGCCGAACTGGCGGCGCCGCGCCGCTGAAGCTTCGGCCGCAGCTCAGGACGGCTTGCCGAGCAGCGCGTCCTTGAGCTTCCAGTCGGCCGGGCTCGGGCCGAGCCAGATGCGCAGCAGCGCGTTGAAGAAGGCGGGCTCCTTCACGGGATCGGGCTGCGGCACGCCGCGCACCGTGATCAGCGTGCCGGTGCCGGGCAGCCAGTCGATGGTGAAGGTGTCGCCGGCCTTGAGCTGCTTCTGGTCGGCGAACATCTGGCCCATGCGCAAGAGGCCTGGGATCAATTGGCCCATCTCGCTCTTGGGCGAGTTGTCCTCCACGCCCTTGATGAAGAGCTTGCCGAGTTCGTTGGCGTCGATGTCGCGCAGCATGGTGATCGCCACGCGCTTCGGGCCGGGCACGGCCAGCGCTTCCTCGGGGGTCGAGGCCTTGCGGCCCATGTAGAGGCCGGCCGTGTAGACCTTGAGGATGGCCTTGTAGCGCACGCCGGCGCCATTGAGCTGCAGCGGCGTGCCGCGCAGCTCGAGGTTGTCCTCGAGCTTGACGCCCGCGACATCGACCGGGGCGGCGCGTGCCGGCGCGGCGACGGCCAGCGCCGCGGCGAGACCGGCCAGCAGGCACAGGCGCGCGAGCGGTCGTGACACGAGCGGAAGTGCGGTCGAGCGTGCGGACAAGGCGGCCTCCTCTGGAATTTGCGAACGGTCGTGCGAATGTATCTTTTCGTTTTATCGCTTCGGCTCCGGGGGAACCCTGAAGCCCGGCCTTGCGCGTGCTGTCGTTTTCGTGGGCTAAACTCCGGCCCTCATGTTCGTTCATCACATCCATCAGACAGGTGAAGGCAGCCGGGGAGCCTGGCCCTGGCGTACGCCATCGACGCTGCCTGTTTGATTGCACGGCGCACGCCGTGCGCCTGCGGTTCCGGATCGCCCCGACGCCGAACCAACCCCCCTCTGTTTGTGAACGAGACCGCTCCCGGCCGATGAAAGCGCGCCGGGCCGGCTTTCCGGAGAACGACACGTGATCACCGAACTCGAATTCAAGAGCCTCAGCGCCCAGGGCTACAACCGCATCCCGCTGATGGCCGAGGCCTTCGCCGACCTCGAAACCCCCCTGTCCCTGTACCTCAAGCTGGCCCATTCGCAGGGCGGCGGCAAGCACAGCTTCCTGCTCGAATCGGTCGTGGGCGGCGAGCGCTTCGGCCGCTACAGCTTCATCGGCCTGCCGGCGCGCACCCTGCTGCGCGCCAGCGGCTTCGGTGCCGAGGCCGTCACCGAGGTCGTCACCGACGGCCAGGTGGTCGAGACCGCCGCGGGCAATCCGCTCGACTTCGTGGCGCAGTACCAGAAGCGCTTCAAGGTCGCGCTGCGGCCCGGGCTGCCGCGCTTCTGCGGCGGGCTGGCCGGCTACTTCGGCTACGACACCGTGCGCCACATCGAGCGCAAGCTCGAGCAGAGCTGCCCGCCCGACACGCTCGGCTGCCCCGACATCCTGCTGCTGCAGTGCGAGGAACTGGCGGTCATCGACAACCTCTCGGGCAAGCTCTACCTGATCGTCTATGCCGATCCCAAGCAGCCCGAGGCCTATGCCAACGCCAAGCGCCGGCTGCGCGAGCTCAAGGAGAAGCTCAAGTACTCGGTGAGCGCGCCGATCGTGAAGCCCACGCAGCCGCATCCGGCCGAGCGCAGCTTCGCCAAGGCCGACTACCTCGCGGCGGTGGAGCGCGCCAAGGAGATGATCGCCGCCGGCGACTTCATGCAGGTGCAGGTGGGCCAGCGCATCAGCAAGCGCTACACCGAGTCGCCGCTGTCGCTGTACCGCGCGCTGCGCTCGCTCAATCCCTCGCCCTACATGTACTACTACCACCTGGGCGACTTCCACGTGGTGGGCGCCTCGCCCGAGATCCTGGTGCGCCAGGAGCACACCGGCGAGGGCGAGCAGAAGATCACCATCCGCCCGCTGGCCGGCACGCGCCCGCGCGGTGCCTCGATCGAGCTCGACAAGGCGGCCGAGGTCGAGCTGATCAACGATCCCAAGGAACGCGCCGAGCACGTGATGCTGATCGACCTCGCGCGCAACGACATCGGCCGCATCGCCAAGACCGGCACGGTGAAGGTGACGGAAGCCTTCGCGGTGGAGCGCTACAGCCACGTGATGCACATCGTGAGCAACGTCGAGGGCACGCTGAAGGACGGCATGACCGCCATCGACGTGCTCAAGGCCACCTTCCCTGCCGGCACGCTGACCGGCGCGCCCAAGGTGCATGCGATGGAGCTGATCGACCAGCTCGAGCCCACCAAGCGCGGCCTGTACGGCGGCGCCTGCGGCTACATCAGCTATGCGGGCGACATGGACGTCGCGATCGCGATCCGCACCGGCATCGTGAAGGACCAGGTGCTGCACGTGCAGGCCGCGGCCGGCGTGGTGGCCGATTCGGTGCCCGAGCTCGAGTGGAAGGAGACCGAGGCCAAGGCGCGCGCGCTGCTGCGGGCGGCCGAACTGGTCGAGGAAGGCCTGGAATGAGCAACGCACCCGATATCCAGAACGATTTCTCGCACGAGATCATCGGCGCCGCCGTCGAGGTGCAGCGCGTGCTCGGCACGGGGCTCGACGAACGCGCCTATGCCGCGGCGCTGGCCATCGAGCTCGCCGAGCGCGAGATCGGCTTCGCGCGCGATGTGACGCTGTCGGCGAGCTACAAGGGCCGTTCGCTCGGCGAGGTCTATCGCGCGGGCTTCGTGATCGAGCAATCGGTCATCGTCGAACTCAAGGCGGTCGACGCGCTGACCGACCTGCATCGCGCGCAGGTGCTCGCCGCGCTGCGCCTGTCGGGCCTCAAGCTGGGCCTCCTGATCAACTTCAACGTGTTCCCCGTCGTCAAGGGCGTGCACCGGATTGTGAGCAAGCCATGAAACTGCTGATGATCGACAACTACGATTCGTTCACCTACAACATCGTCCAGTACTTCGGCGAGCTGGGTGCGGACGTGCAGGTGCATCGCAACGACGAGATCACGGTCGCGCAGATCGGCGAGCTGATCGCCTCGGGCGTGACGCGGCTGGTGGTGTCGCCCGGGCCGTGCTCGCCGGCGGAAGCGGGCGTGTCGGTGGCGGCCATCGAGGCCTTCGCGGGCAAGCTGCCCATTCTCGGCGTGTGCCTCGGCCACCAGGCCATCGGCGCGGCCTTCGGCGGCAGGATCGTGCGCGCGCAGCAGCTCATGCACGGCAAGACCAGCGAGATCACGACCACGCAGGAGGGCGTGTTCGCGGGGCTGCCGAAGACCTTCGTCGTCAACCGCTACCACTCGCTGTCGATCGAGCGCGCGAGCTGCCCCGAGGCGCTGGCCGTCACGGCCTGGACCGACGACGGCGAGATCATGGGCGTGCGGCACACCGGGTACGCGCACGACGTGCGCATCGAAGGCGTGCAGTTCCACCCCGAATCGATACTCACCGAGCACGGCCACGCCATGCTCAAGAACTTCCTGGACTGAAGCCATGACCGACCGCAGCGCCATCGTCGACCTTCGCAGCGACACCGTCACGCAACCCACGCCGGCGATGCGCGAGGCCATGATGGCGGCGCCGCTGGGCGACGACGTCTTCGGCACCGACCCGAGCGTGAATGCGCTGCAGGAGAAGATCGCGGCGCTGCTGGGCTTCGAGGCGGCGCTGTTCGTGCCGACCGGCACGCAAAGCAACCTCAGTGCGATCCTCGCGCACTGCGGGCGTGGCGACGAATACATCGTCGGCCAGATGGCGCACTGCTACCGTTGGGAAGGCGGCGGCGCGGCGGTGTTCGGCAGCGTGCAGCCGCAGCCGCTGGACCACGCGGCCGACGGCACGCTGCCGCTCGCGCAGATCGAGGCGGCGATCAAGCCCGACGACGCGCACTTCGCGCGCACCCGGCTGCTGGCGCTCGAGAACACGCTGGGCGGCAAGCTGCTGCCCTTCGACTACGTGCAGGCGGCGACCGAACTCGCCGCGCGCCACGGGTTGCAGCGACACCTGGACGGCGCGCGGCTCTTCAATGCGGCGACCGCGCAGGCGGCGAAGAACGGAAGCACCGACGTGCGCGCCGAGGCGCGCCGCATCGCGCAATGCTTCGACAGCGTGTCGGTGTGCTTCAGCAAGGGCCTGGGCGCGCCGATCGGCTCGGCGCTGGTCGGTTCGCGCGACTTCATCGCACGCGCCCACCGCATCCGCAAGATGGCGGGCGGCGGCATGCGCCAGGCCGGGCTGCTCGCGGCCGCGGCCGCGCATGCGCTCGAGCACCACGTCGACCGGCTGGCCGACGACCATGCGCTGGCGCTGCGCCTCGCGCAGGGGCTCGCGGGCATCGAGGGGCTGAAGCTCGAGATGCCGCACACCAACATCGTCTTCGTCGACCTCGAGGGCGAGGCCAGGGCGCGCTCGGCGGGGCTGATCGAGAGCCTCGAGCGCCAGGGCATCCTGGCCACGGGCCTGTACCGGCTGCGCTTCGTGACGCACCTCGATGTCGATGCCGCCGGTGTCGACCGCGCGGTGGCCGCGATCCGGGCCTACTTCGCCGCCTGATCCGTCGTTCGAGGAGAGGAGAACGCCATGCCCGATCTTCCCCATCTGCTGGCCTTCATCGCCGCCGGCTGGCTGCTGAACCTGACGCCGGGGCCCGACGTGCTCTACGTGGTCACCAACTCGCTGCGCTCGGGCGTGCGCGCCGGCATCGTCGCCGGGCTCGGCATCACCGCCGGCTGCTTCGTCCACATCTTCGCGGCGGCCATCGGCGTCGGCACGCTGATGGCGACCTCGGCCGCGGCCTTCGCGGTGCTCAAGTACATCGGCGCGGCCTACCTGCTGTACCTGGGCGTGCGCATGCTGCTGTCGCGCGCCGCGCCGCCGACCGACCTGGCGCAGGCCGCGGCGGCCACCGGGGCGCGCAGCCTGAAGGCGATCTTCCTCGGCGGCTTCTGGACCAACGTGCTCAACCCCAAGGTGGCGCTGTTCTTCCTGGCCTTCGTGCCGCAGTTCATCGCGCCCGGGGCGGAAAACAAGGCGCTGTATTTCGTGCTGCTCGGCGTGCTGTTCAACCTCAACGCGATCCCCGTCAACGTGGGCTGGGCGCTGGCGGCGGGCTGGATGGCGCGCCGCGGTGCCGTGCAGAAGGGCATGCACTGGCTCGACCGCGCCGCCGGCGTTCTTTTCATCGGCTTCGGCCTCAAGCTCGCGTTCACCGACGCCCCCGCGGCGCGCATCGGCCGCTGATTCATCCCGAGGAGACTTTCCATGATCACCCCCCAGGAAGCGCTGCAGCGCACCATCGAGCACCGCGAGGTCTTCCACGACGAGATGCTGCACATCGTGCGGCTCATCATGAGCGGCGAGTGCTCGCCCGTGATGATGGCCGCGCTGATCACCGGGCTGCGCGTGAAGAAGGAGACCATCGGCGAGATCACGGCCGCCGCGCAGGTGATGCGCGAGGTGTCGACCAAGGTGCCGGTGTCCGACAGCACGAACCTGGTCGACATCGTGGGCACCGGCGGCGACGGTTCGCACACCTTCAACATCTCGACCTGCTCGATGTTCGTCGCGGCCGCGGCCGGCGCCAAGGTCAGCAAGCATGGCGGGCGCAGCGTGTCGAGCAAATCGGGCAGCGCCGACGTGCTGGAGTCGCTGGGCGTGAACATCAACCTCAAGCCCGAGCAGATCGCGCGCTCGATCGAGCAGTCGGGCATCGGCTTCATGTTCGCGCCGAACCATCATCCGGCGATGAAGAACGTGGCGCCGGTGCGCAAGGAACTCGGCATCAAGACCATCTTCAACATCCTGGGCCCGCTGACCAACCCGGCCGGCGCCCCCAACATCCTGATGGGCGTGTTCCATCCCGACCTGGTGGGCATCCAGGTGCGCGCGCTGCAGCGCCTGGGCACCGAGCATGCGATGGTGGTCTACGGCCGCGACGGCATGGACGAGATCTCGCTGGGCGCGGCCACGATGGTGGGCGAGCTCAAGAACGGCGAGATCAGCGAGTACGAGCTGCACCCCGAGGACTTCGGCTTCCAGATGTCGAGCAACCGCGCGCTGCGCGTGGAGACGCCCGAGCAGTCGAAGGCGATGCTGCTCGGCGTGCTCGACAATCAGGCCGGCCCGGCGCTCGACATCGTGCTGCTCAACGCCGGCGCGGCGCTGTACGCGGCCAACGTGGTCGACTCGGTGGCCGCGGGCGTGACGCGTTCGCGCGAGGCCATCGCCTCGGGCGCGGCCAAGGCGAAGCTCGCCGAACTGGTGCGGGTCACCACCTCGGTCTGAGCCAGGAATCCAGCAGGAGCAAGAGAGAAGCCATGTCCGACATCCTCGACAAGATCGTCGCCGTCAAGCACCAGGAAGTGGCCGCCGCGAAGCAGCGCAGCCCGCTGGAGGCGGTTCGCTTCGACGCCGAAAGCCGCGTGCTGACGCGCGATTTCGAAGGCGCGCTGCGCGCCAGGATCGCGGCCGGCCACGCCGCCGTGATCGCCGAAGTCAAGAAGGCCAGCCCGAGCAAGGGCGTGCTGCGCGCCGATTTCATTCCGGCCGACATCGCGCAGAGCTATGCCGAAGGCGACGGCAAGATCAGCGCGGCCTGCCTCTCGGTGCTGACCGACAAGCAATTCTTCCAGGGCGGCATCGACTATCTGAAGCAGGCGCGTGCCTCGTGCGAGCTGCCGGTGCTGCGCAAGGACTTCATCGTCGACGCCTACCAGGTGTACGAGTCGCGCGCGATCGGCGCCGATGCGATCCTGCTGATCGCCGCCTGCCTCGACGACGCGCAGATGAAGGATTTCGAGGCCATCGCGCACGGGCTGGGCATGGCTGTGCTGGTCGAGGTGCACGACGCGGCCGAGCTCGAGCGCGCGCTGCGCCTCAAGACCCCGCTGGTGGGCGTCAACAACCGCAACCTGCGCAATTTCGAGGTCTCGATCCAGGCCACCATCGGCCTGCTGCCGGGCCTGCCGAAGGAGCGCCTCGCGGTGACCGAATCGGGCATCGCCACGCGCGAGGACGTCGCCACGCTGCGCGCCGCGGGCGTCCATGCCTTCCTGGTCGGCGAGGCCTTCATGCGTGCCGAGGAGCCTGGCGAGGCCCTCGCGGCGTTGTTCAAATGAGCGCCGCGCCGGGCCGCCCCAAGCAAGCTCGCACCGCAGTGCGCAGCACGGAGGTGTTTTCATGAGCCGCGCGGATCAGCTGGTCAGCAGCGATCCCGCCGACTGGCCGGTGGCGCCGGGGTGGCAGCCGCTGGTCGATGGTTTCTTCGGCGGTGCCGTGGGGCAGAAGCTGCAGGCCTTCCTGCGCGAGCGTCTCGATGCGGGCACGGTGATCTTCCCGCCGCAGCCGCTGCGCGCGCTGGAGCTCACGCCGCCCGAGGACGTGCGTGTCGTGATCCTGGGGCAGGACCCGTACCACGGGCGCGGCCAGGCCGAGGGGCTGGCCTTCTCCGTGGCGCCCGGCGTGGCGCTGCCCCCCTCGTTGCGCAACATCTTCAAGGAGCTTCAGCGCGACCTCGGCACGCCGCCGCCGCCGTTCCCGAACCCGGGCGGCAGCCTGGTGAAGTGGGCGACGCATGGCGTGCTGCTGCTCAACACCTGCCTCACGGTCGAGGAGGCCCAGCCGGCCAGCCATTCGGGGCGCGGCTGGGAGGTGCTGACGGACGCCGTGATCCGCCATGTCTCCGACGGCCCGAAGCCTGTTGTTTTCATGCTATGGGGCTCGCACGCGCAGAGTAAGCGTGCGTTGATCGACGTTGGCCGCCATAAGGTGCTGATGTCGAATCATCCGTCGCCGCTCTCGGCCTTGCGCCCGCCCGTTCCGTTCATCGGATGCGGACATTTCGGCGAAGCGCGCGCCTGGCGCGAGGTGCACCAGAAGGGGGTCTGAAAATTCGCGGATAATCGCCCGCAGTTCATTCCTCGAACGGTTTCCTTCGCTCCTTTCGGTGCTCGGGTTTCTGCATAGTCACAAAACCGTGCTATATTTCGAGGTTCGCCGGAGAGGTGGCCGAGTGGTTAATGGCAGCAGACTGTAAATCTGCCCTCTAACGAGTACGCTGGTTCGAATCCAGCCCTCTCCACCAGCGATGAATTTGGTTTCTAAGAGCGATTGGATCTAGCGCTTTGGGTGCCTTGAAGTGCCCCCGATGCGGGAGTAGTTCAATGGTAGAGCCCCAGCCTTCCAAGCTGATGACGCGGGTTCGATTCCCGTCTCCCGCTCCAGAGGCCGAGTTTGATGCAGGTTATGGCAAATGCCCTTTTGGCTCAGTGGTAGAGCACTCCCTTGGTAAGGGAGAGGTCGCGGGTCCGATTCCCGCAAAGGGCACCAGTTTTTCCCAGGGGTTGCAAGAGCAGCGTTGCGACCTTATCTGCGTACGTTGATATCGTTTTTTTTCGGAGTCGAAAAATGGCAAAAGGTAAATTCACCCGCACGAAGCCGCACGTGAACGTGG
>NZ_JAHUTH010000045.1:0-58115 GCF_025376855.1 Variovorax endophyticus | reverse complement strand
GGCGCGCGCGGTGCGCACGAAGTCCTCGCGCATGACCTCGAGCACGGCCGATCGGGTGATGCGCGCGAGGATGGCCGCCTGCACGACGGCCAGGGACAGGGCGGGCAGCAGCAGCGACTTCAAACCGGCGAAGACACCTTCGCCCCAGCCGTCGAAGCCACCGGCGGAGAACCACTGCAGCTGCACGGAGAAGACGAGGATCAGCAGGATGGCGAACCAGAAGTTGGGGATGGCGATGCCGACCTGGGTGAGGCCCATGAGGCCGACGTCGCCGAGCTTGTTGTGGCGCGCGGCGGCGGTGACGCCCACGAGCAGGGCGAGCACGGTGGTGAAGGCCATGGCCAAGAGGGCCAGGGGGACGGTGAGTGCGAGGCGCTCGAGGATGAGGTCGAGCACGGGGGAGCTGTAGGCGTAGGAGTCGCCGAGGTCGCCGGTGAGAAGTCCGGCGATCCAGTGCCAGTAGCGGGTCCAGGCGGGTTGGTCGAGGCCGAGCTTGGTGGCCAGGGCGGCGACGGCTTCGGGGGCGGCGTCCGGACCCATGAGCATCTGCGCGGCGTTGCCGGGCAGGATCTCCAGGACCAGGAAGACGATGATGGAGGCGCCGATCAGCGTGCCGATCAGCGTGGCAAGGCGCTTGATTAAGAAGAGGCTCATGGGGCGGGGCGCAGCATAACCCGACAACTGCAACAAGCGTGCCGTAGCACCGGATCCCCGAGGGGATCGCTCTCCCACGTTGCCGCCGGGGACTCCGCCTGCGGGGATAATCGCGGCATGGCCCTCATGATCACCGACGAATGCATCAACTGCGATGTCTGCGAGCCGGAGTGCCCGAACGATGCGATCTACATGGGCGAGGCGATCTACGAGATCGATCCGCACAAGTGCACCGAATGCGTGGGCCACTTCGATGAGCCGCAGTGCGTGCAGATCTGCCCCGTGGCCTGCATCCCGATCAATCCGGCCCACGTGGAAAGCCGCGAGACGCTGCTGCAGAAGTACGAGCGTCTCACGGCAACGAAGGCCGCGCTGCCGCAGCCTCCGTCCGCGCCCTCAGCCGGCGTCTGAGGCCGCGGGCTTGCGGCGCTTCTTCTTCGCGCCGCCGTCCTCGCCAGGCTTCGATCCCGGTCTCTCTCCGTAACTCGCCGTGGCCTTGCGCGGCTCGGCCGCGAGCTTGGCGGCGCGCATCTTCTCGAGGCGCTCCTGGGCTTCGAGCCTGCGTTGCGCGAGCGCCGCGCGATGGGCCTCCTGCGCGGCGCTCTGGTCGCGCTGGTGCGCCTGCTTCTCCTCGGACAGTCGCGTGCGCTCGAGCCGGTCGGCGAGCTTCGCGTTGCGCTGCGTGGCTTCGTCGGCGGCCCGGCGGTCGTCGTCGCTGCGCGCGTCGTCCACCTTCACCGTCGTTCCGCCCGCGCACGGGCGGTCGCTGTAGCTGTTGCCGCAGCGCCAGGTCGACGTGCCCGGCTGCTGCGCGAATGCGCTCGTCAGCGCACAGGCACCGATGGCCATCGCGCTCGCGACGATGGTCCGGTGCATGCCGTGCATGCTTCTTCTTCTCTCCCTCGTTGTCGACATCGTTCTTCTCTCCCTCTTGCTTCGCGCTCTGTCGGCGCTTCCCGCGATGAACGCTGGCTAGGGTGCGGCGGGCGCGCTGCCGTCGCCAGGCTCGCGCCGCGGCGGCTTGGGCCGGGGCGGTTTGCTCGTGTGGATGGTGGCCGTGGCCTTTTCCATTTCGCCCGCGAGCAGCGCGGGCAGGGCATGCAGGCTGCGCACGATCGCGTCGTCGATCGCATCGCGCTGTTCCTTCAGCGGCTTCTTGAGCACCCAGTTGATCACCTCCGACTTCACGCCGGGATGGCCGATGCCCAGGCGCAGCCGCCAGTAATCGCCGGTGCCGAGCTGCGCATGGATGTCGCGCAGGCCGTTGTGGCCCGCATGGCTGCCACCGAACTTGAGCTTGGCCTGGCCGGGCACCACGTCGAGCTCGTCGTGCGCCACGAGGATCTCCTCGGGCGCGATCTTGAAGAAGCGCGCGAGCGCGGCGACCGACTTGCCCGAGAGGTTCATGAAGGTCTGCGGCTCGAGCAGCCAGATGCTCTGACCACCGATGTTGGCGCGCGCCGCGAGGCCGTGGTAGCTGCGCTCGGGCACGAGGTTGAGCTTCCAGTCGCGCGCGAGGGCGTCGATCCACCAGAAGCCGGCGTTGTGGCGCGTGGCTTCGTATTCAGGCCCGGGATTGCCGAGGCCGACGAACAGTTTGATCATGGGGCGGGATTATCGGGCGGTCGCGCAATGCAAAAGGCCCGCGCGAGGCGGGCCTTTGGTTTGCAGCGCGAAGCCGAGAAGAATTACTTCTTGCCGGACTTCTTGGCAGGAGCTGCTGCGGGAGCGGCTTCGGCGCCTTCGGCGGCGGGTGCCGGCTCTTCGGCGACCAGCGGCGGCACGGCCGAGACCACGACCGGGTTGGTCTTGCCATGGCTCACGAACTTCACGCCCTTGGGCAGCTTGATGTCGTTGACGTGCAGCGTGGCGTTCTTCTTCAGACCCGAGAGGTCGATCTCGATGAACTCGGGCAGGTCGCTGGGCAGGCAGCTGACTTCGAGTTCGGTCATCACGTGGTTCACGAGGTTGTGGTCGAGCTTGACGGCATCGGACTCTTCCTCGCCCTTGAAGTGCAGCGGCACCTTCATGTGCAGGCGGGTCTTGGCATCGACGCGTTGGAAGTCGATGTGCTGGACCAGCTGGCGGAACGGGTGGTACTGCACGTCGCGCAGCAGCACCTTGCTCACGCTGCCGCCGAGTTCCATCTCGAGGACGGAGGCGTGGAAGGCTTCCTTCTTCAGGGCGTGCCACAGCGCGTTGTGATCGAGCTCGATCAGTTGCGGCTGGCCTTCGCCACCGTAGACGATACCGGGCGTCTTGCCCGAAATGCGGAGACGGCGGCTCGCACCCGTGCCCTGCTTGGCGCGCTCGTAAGCGACGAATTTCATGGTTAACTCCTTGGAGCGAAGGCACGACGGCCATTTCGCTTCTTGAGCGCCGACCGCGACCAGTGCGGCGCCGGTTTCAAAATGACTTCCCGATCGGGGAAGCCGGCTTTTTGCCCGGACGGCAGGAGCGCAATCTCAGAAGAGATTGTCCTGGTCCGAGAACAAACTCATCACCGACTCGCCCTTGGCAATGCGCTGGATCGTCTCGGCGATCAGCGGTGCCACGGAGAGCTGGCGAATCTTTCCGCAGGCGTTGGCGCTGTCGGAAAGGGGAATGGTGTTGGTCACGACCACTTCGTCGAGGGCCGTGCCCTTGCTGAGGCGTTCGATCGCGGGACCCGAGAAGATCGGGTGCGTGCAGTAGGCGTAGACGCTCTTGGCGCCGCGTTCCTTCAGCACCTCGGCTGCTTTGACCAGCGTGCCGGCCGTGTCGATCATGTCGTCCATGATCACGCAGTTGCGGCCGTCGATCTCGCCGATCACGTTCATGACTTCGCTGACGTTGGCCTTGGGGCGGCGCTTGTCGATGATCGCGAGGTCGCAATTCAGTTGCTTGGCCAGCGCGCGGGCACGGACCACGCCGCCGACGTCGGGCGAGACCACGATCAGGTCTTCGTAGTTCTTGGCGCGCAGGTCGCCCAGCAGCACCGGCGAGGCGTAGATGTTGTCGACCGGAATGTCGAAGAAGCCCTGGATCTGGTCGGCGTGCAGGTCCATGGTGAGCACGCGCTCGACGCCCACGGTTTCCAGCAGGTTGGCCACGACCTTGGCCGAGATCGGCACGCGGCTCGAGCGCGGGCGGCGGTCCTGGCGGGCATAGCCGAAATAGGGGATCACGGCGCTGATGCGTTCGGCCGAGGCGCGCTTGAGCGCGTCGACCATGATCAGCAGTTCCATCAGGTTCTCGTTGGTCGGGGCGCAGGTGGACTGCACCACGAACACATCGCGTGCCCGGACGTTCTGGTTGATCTCGACGGTGACTTCACCGTCGGAGAAGCGGCCGACGCGGGCGGCACCGAGGGTGGTGCCCAGGTTGCTCGCGATTTCTGCGGCAAGGCCCGGATTGGCATTGCCGGTGAAAACCATGAAATCAGGATGGTGAGCCTGCATGAGCGCGTCCCGGCTGAGCGATTTGGCTTGGGAAAGCCGCCAAAGAGTTACGAGTCCTGGCGACCCTGGGGCCGCCGATTATTGCAGCGGGTCGGCCGCAAACGAAGTGCCGGGTCCAGGGACCGCGGCTTCAAAAAGAAACTACGGCCCGCGGGCCGTAGTGTCTGAAAGATTTGGCAGGGGAGAAAGGATTCGAACCTTTGCATGCTGGAATCAAAATCCAGTGCCTTAACCAGCTTGGCGACTCCCCTACACAGGTCGACGGTTTGCACCGCCTACCGATATATGTCGCATCGAAACGCCTGGGCGCTCCGATCAGTTTCTCAGTCTGCCCAACCCCGGAGTGGATGAGCAGCCAGATTGTTGCATTGGCGAACCTGCCAGCCCGTGGGGCCCGAAAGCAGTTCCGCGTTTTGCGGTTCCTGCTGCATTCTGGCGAACACCGAACTTCCGGAGCCGGTCATCCTGGCTTGAAGTCCTCGAGCGCCGAGCCAATCGATGGCTTCGGTGATCGCGGGACAGAGCCGCTGGGCAACCGGCTGCAGGTCGTTGTGGCCGAAATCGAAAACTTCCTCGCCGAGGCGTAAGGGGTTTTGATCTGCGTGCTGTTCGCGTACTGCAGCAAAGCCCGTGATTATAGCAACAGGACTGGCCCGTTGCAGATCATCCGCAGAAAAAATTAAACGGGTATCGAGTCCCTCGGGTGGTTTGACCACCACGAAGCGTGCCGACGGCAGTTCGATCGGGCGGATTTTCTCGCCGATGCCTTCGACCCAGGCGTTGTGGCCCGAGAGGAAGAAAGGCACGTCGGCGCCCAGCGACAGGCCGATGCGCGCGAGTTCCGCGAGCGGCAGCCGCAGGTTCCAGAGCCGGTTGAGCGCCAGCAGGCAGGTCGCGGCATCGGACGAGCCGCCGCCCATGCCGGCCTGCGCGGGCACCTGCTTGGCGACGCCGATGTGCGCGCCCTGGCCCGGCGCCGCATGGGCCTGCAGCGCGCGCGCGGCGCGCAGCACGAGGTCGTCGGCCGGCAGCGGCACGGTCAGGTCCTCGCGGCTCAGCTGGCCATCGCCGCGCAGCTCGACGTGGAGCGTGTCGCACCAGTCGATCAGCATGAAGACCGACTGCAGCAGGTGGTAGCCGTCTTCGCGCCGGCCGGTGACGTGAAGGAAGAGGTTGAGCTTGGCCGGCGCGGGAAGGTCGTAGATCGCCTTCATGACGCCGGCATGCGCTCGAACACGATGCGCAGGTCGGCCCGCGGCGCCGGCGTTTCGCGCACGGCCTGCAGCCGGCCGCTCGCGAGCTGGCCGAGGTCGGGGCGCCAGCCGGGCACGGGGTCGTTGCGCCCGTCGAGCCAGCCGAACAGCGCGGCGACCGGGATCGCGGCGCCGGTGGCGGCCTCGATCAGCGCGTCGAGCGAGGCATAGCGGCGGGTGTCGTTGCCGTTCTTCAACAGGGCTTCGCCCGGCGACCAGTGCAACTGGGCCAGCGTGCTGCCGATCGGCGTGGTGAGCGAGAGCTCGCCGGTCTCGGGCGAGCCGCGCAGCTCGAACAGGGCCGAGAAGGTCTGCACCGGCTCGCTGTCCACGCGCAGCGACATGCGGCCGCTCCAGGCGTTCGTGGCGCGCGGCGCGGAGGCCTTCGAGCCGCCCGTGAACTGCGCGCATCCCGCCACCGAGAAAGCCGCGAGTGCCGTCAGCAGCAGGCGCCGGCGGCCGTCGGGGGCTGCGAGCGCCGCCATCAAGGCTTGACCCGCAGGCGCTTGAGCGTTTCCTGCAGGGTCTCGTTGTCGGCGTCGCTCAGCAGCGCTTCCTTCCAGATCGTGACCGCGCGCTCCTTCTGGCCGATGCTCCACAGCACTTCGCCGAAGTGGGCACCGATCTCCGGATCGGGGCGCGTCTTGTAGGCGGCCTCGAGGATGCGGATGGCCTCGGCGGTGTTGCCGAGCCTGAACTCGACCCAGCCCAGGCTGTCGGCGATGAACGGGTCTTCGGGCGCGAGCTGCACGGCCTTCTGGATCAGCGTGCGGGCTTCCTCGAGCCGGATCTTGCGATCGGCGAACGAGTAGCCGAGGGCGTTGTAGGCGTTCTGGTTCTCGGGCTTGAGCTGCATCAGCCGGCGCAGCAGCCGTTCCATCTCGTCGAGGCGGTCGAGCTTCTCGGCCATCATGGCCTGGTCGTAGACGAGGTCGGTGTCGTCGGGTGCGGCGGCCGAGGCCTGGGCCAGCATGTCGTAGGCGGCCTGGAACTGCTTGGCATCGCGCAGCAGCTGCACCTCGGCCAGGAACTTCTGCTTCTTGTCCTCGGGCGTGCGCTCGGGCAGGCCGCGCACGATCTCGCGCGCCTGCGGCAGCTTGCCCTGGCGCGCCAGCAGGCCGGCACGGCGGGTCTGCGCGATCACCAGGTCGTCGGTGTTGTCGATGCGCGCGAGCCAGCGTTCGGCGCCGGTGAAATCCTTGCGCCGCTCGGCCAGTTGCGACAGCAGCAGATAGGCCTGCGTCACGCCGCGGTTGCGGTCGACGGCCTCGGCCTGCGCGGGGGCCGGCTGGCTGCTGGCCAGCTCGAGGTAGCGCTTGAGCGAGGTCTCGGCCGCGGCGTCCTGGCGTGCCTGGGCCTGCAGGCTGCCGAGCAGCAGCCAGGGTTCGGCGAGTTCGGGGCGCGCAACGGTCAGCGACTGCAGCTGGCTCGAGGCGTCGGCGTAGCGGCGGTTCTCGACCAGCACGCGCGAATAGGCCACGCGCAGCTCGGGCGAAGCCTTCGGATTGCCGGCCAGGTAGCGCGTGACGATCGGCTCGGCCAGCGGCTGGCCCGGATCGATGAGTTCGAGCGCGAGCGCAGGCGGCGCATCGGAGGCCGGATCGGCCTGCTGGCCCTTGCGCGCGGCCTCGAGCGCGCCCGCGTTGTCGCCGGCATTGAGGCGCAGCCGGCCCACCGTGGCCCAGGCCATGCCCGCCGTCGCGGGATTCTTGAGCTCGTCGGCCAGCGCCTGCTCGACCACCGAGGCAGCGAGCTTCTTGTCGGTGGCGCGCGAGTAGTTGCGCGCGATCACGGCCATCAGGAGCGGCCGCTCGACCTGCGGGCTGGCCGCGATCTCGGCGCGCAGCAGTTCGGTGGTGTCGCCGATGCGGTTGAGCAGGATCAGGATCTGCAGCTCGAAGCGGCGCGCGTCGCGCGAGTTGGGCACCGTGTCCTGCCAGGCGCGTGCCGCGGCGAGGGCGGCATCGCCCGAGCGCGATTGCAGCGCGATCTCGATCGCGCGCTGGAACAGCCTGCCGTCGCGCAGCCTGCGCGCCGCATCGAGCACGTACTGGTAACCCGAGCCGGGATCGCCCGAGCGCGCGCTGAGCTCGCCCATGAGGATCTCGTAGAACATGTCGGCGCTCAGGGCCGAGGGCTGCGGCGCGGGATCGGCCGCGGCGGCCGCTGCAGCAGGCTTCGCGGGCGTCGTGCGCGCGGGTGGCTTGGCGGGCTGCGGGCTCGCGGGCGTCGCCGGCTTGGGCGGCGCGCTGCGTTCGATGATGGGGGCCGGGCTGTCCGGCGCGGCGGGGTCGGAGGACTGCGCGTGGACGTGGGCGGCGCAGGCCAGGAGCACGAGTGACGCGGCCGCCGCAAGGCGGTGTCGGCGGGGCGATGGAATCATCGAACCATAATAATCCATGCATTTGAACGAGCACCGCGTGGGGCTTCGTGTCACGCAGTTGTTGGAGCCTCATGCCCGAGCTACCCGAAGTCGAAGTCACGCGGCGCGGAATCGCCGACCGCATCGCCGGCGCGCGCATCGACGCGGTGCGCATCGGCAAGCCATTGCGCTGGGCGCTGATGGTGGCGCCCGAGCTGCTGGTGGGCCGCCGCGTGCGCGAGGTGCGCCGGCGCGGCAAGTATTTGCTGATCGATCTCGACGTAGGCCTGCTGCTGCTGCACCTGGGCATGTCGGGCAGCCTGCGCTTCGATGCCGCCTTGCCCGAGCCCGGTGCGCACGATCACTTCGACCTGGTCACCGACCGCGGCACGCTGCGGCTCAACGATCCGCGCCGCTTCGGCGCCGTGGTCTACGTCGACGACGAGGCCGCGCCCTGGGCGATCAAGCTGCTCGGCGGGCTGGGCATGGAGCCGCTGGGCGAGGCCTTCGACCTCGATGCCTTCCATGCCGGCCTGCGCAAGCGCCGCACCGCGATCAAGCAGGTGCTGCTCGCGGGCGACGTGGTGGTGGGCGTGGGCAACATCTACGCCTCGGAGGCGTTGTTCCAGGCCGGCATCCGTCCCACGCTGTCGGCCGCGCGCATCAGCCGGCCGCGCGCCGCGCGGCTGCATGCCGCGGTCAAGGAGATCCTGGCGCGGGCGGTCGAGAAGGGCGGCAGTACCTTGCGCGACTTCTCCATCGACGGCCAGAACGGCTACTTCCAGCTCGAGGCCACGGTCTACGGCCGCGCCGGCGAACCGTGCAGGGTCTGCGGCACGCCGATCCGGCTGCTGCGCCAGGGGCAGCGCTCGACCTATTTCTGTCCGGTGTGCCAGAAGTAGCCCGGATGAAGGGGCGCAGTGCCGCAGCCCGGCCGCAGGTCAATGCACGCGGGTCACCCGGTTTTCAGATTGCGATGTTATATTTGTAAGAAAGTTTTTACATTTCCACCTTGAGCCGCTCCTTCAACCAACAACTCGACCAGCACGGTGCGTGGCGGAGCAACTTCGCCCACCGCTTGCAGTGGCTGTCCCGCTGGCTGACCGAGAACGAGCTGCTCGACCAGGCGGTGGCCGAGCGGCTGCGCGGGCTCGAATCGCAGATCCGCACCAGCAAGGTCATGGTGGCCTTCGTGGCCGAGTTCTCGCGCGGCAAGTCGGAGCTGATCAACGCGATCTTCTTCGCCGGCTACGGGCGGCGCATCATGCCGGCGAGCGCCGGCCGCACCACCATGTGCCCGACCGAGCTCGGCTACGACGCCACGCTGGCGCCCAAGCTGCGCCTGCTGCCGATCGAAACCCGCCTGGAGCCGCATTCGCTCGCCTACTGGCGTGACCAGCCCGCGCGCTGGACCGAGATCGCGATCGACGTCGGCGATGCCGAGCGGCTGGCCCAGGCCATGGCCAAGGTGGCCGAGGTGCGCTGGGTCTCGCAGGACGAGGCGCGCGCGCTGGGCTTTTGGAACGAGGAAACGCCCGACGACAACCCGGTGCAGGACGCCGAGGGCCGGGTCGAGATCCCGCGCTGGCGCCATGCCGTGTTGAACATGCCGCATCCGCTGCTCGAGCAGGGGCTGGTGATCCTCGACACCCCGGGTCTCAACGCGATCGGCGCCGAGCCCGAACTGACGGTGAGCCTGATCCCGCAGGCGCATGCGGTGGTCTTCATCCTCGGCGCCGAAACCGGCGTCACCCGCTCCGACCTGTCGATCTGGCGCGAGCACCTGGTGACCGAGAACGAGGGCAGCGACACGCGCTTCGTGGTGCTCAACAAGATCGACACCCTGTGGGACACGCTGAGCACCCACGCGCAGATCGAGCAGCAGATCGAGCAGCAGCGCCAGGTCGCCGCCAAGCACCTCGACGTGCCGCTCGCGCAGGTGCTGCCGGTGTCGGCGCAGAAGGGACTGCAGGCCAAGGTGCATCGCGACGCGCGGCTGCTCGAGGCCAGCCGCCTGCCCGCGCTCGAGGCCTTGCTGGGCCAGGGCGTGCTCGGCAAGCGCGAGACCATGCTGCGGCTGGCCGTCGATGCCGGCATGGCCGCGCTGCGGACCGAGGCCGAGCGCATCCTCAAGGTGCGACAGCGCGACCTGGCCGAGCAGGCGCTCGAGCTGCAGGGGCTGCGCGGCAAGAACGTGTCGGTGATCCGGCACATGCGCGCGCGCATCGACCAGGAACAGAACGAGTTCGAGGGCAGCAACGCGCGCATCCTGGCGCTGCGCTCGGTGCAGGGCAAGCTGCTGCGCGAGGTCTATGCGGTGCTGGGCCGCACGGCGCTCAAGGCCGACATGGTGCGGCTGTCGGCCGCGCTCAAGCGGCCCGGCGTCAAGTTCAACGTGCGCAAGGTGTACGGCGAGACCTTCGACTCGCTGCGCAACAACCTGCGCGAGGTGCAGGCGACCACGGCCGAGATCCAGTCGATGCTGCACGCCACCTTCCGCCAGCTCAATGCCGAGCAGGGCTTCACCCTGCAGGCGCCGGCCGAGCCCGACCTCAGCGGCTTCGAGCAGGAGCTCAGCCAGATCGAGCGCAGCCACATCCACTACCTGGGCGTGGGCAACATGCTCAAGCTCGCGCAGGCCGACTTCTGCGACAAGCTGGTGCGCGCGCTCGCGAGCCGGCTGCGGCTGGTGAACGAGGCCGCCATGACCGAGGTCGAGCGCTGGAGCAAGGGCGCCAGCGCGCAGATCGATGCGCAGCTCAAGGAGCGCCGCCGCAACTTCAGCAAGCGCATCGAGGCGATCGAGCGCATCCAGAACGCGGCCGGCAGCCTCGACGAGCGGCTGCTCGAACTGGCCACGCAGGAGAGCGCGCTGGCCGGGCTGCAGCAGCGCCTGAGCGAATTCACCGCGCTGATCGCGCAGCAGGGCAAGCCGTCCGCCACGGCGGCCTCGGCCGACGAACTGCGTGCCGCGGCCTGAGCACGGCGTGCCGGCGACCGTTGCCGCGCGCACGCGCAAGCGCAGCAGCCCCGAGGCTGCCGCGTCCGTCGCCTTGAAACTCCCGGCGCACTTCGCCGAGCGCGTGGTCGCCTGGCAGCGCAGCCATGGCCGCAGCGAGCTGCCGTGGCAGAACACGCGCGATCCCTACCGCGTGTGGCTGTCGGAGGTGATGCTGCAGCAGACGCAGGTCACGACGGTGCTCGGCTATTTCGCGCGCTTCCTCGAGCGCTTTCCCGACGTGCGGGCGCTGGCCGAAGGCACCGAGGACGAAGTCTTCGGCCTGTGGAGCGGACTCGGCTACTACAGCCGCGCGCGCAACATGCACCGCTGCGCGCAGGAGGTGATGGCGCGCTTCGGCGGCCGCTTCCCGCAGACGGCCGCCGAACTGGCGACCCTGCCCGGCATCGGCCGTTCCACCGCCGCGGCCGTCGCGGCCTTCTGCTTCGGCGAGCGCGTGGCCATCCTCGACGGCAACGTGAAGCGCGTGCTGACGCGCGTGCTGGGCTTCGGCGAGGACCTGTCCTCCTCGGCCAGCGAGCGCCTGCTCTGGGAGCATGCGACGCGGCTGCTGCCGCCGGCCGACGACCGCGAGGCGATCGCGAGCTACACGCAGGGCCAGATGGACCTCGGCGCCACCGTCTGCCTGCCGCGCAAGCCGAGCTGCATGCTGTGCCCGGTCAACGACAGCTGCGTGGCGCGGCGCGAAGGTTCGCCCGAGCGCTATCCGGTCAAGACGCGCAAGCTGCGGCGCACGGCGCAGTCGCTGTGGGTGCTGCTGGCGCGCGATGCGAAGGGGCGCGTGTGGCTCGAGAAACGTCCCGCCAAGGGCATCTGGGCCGGCCTGCATTGCCTGCCGGTGTTCGATTCGCGCGACGAACTGCTGGCCGCGCTGCCCGCGGCCGAGCGCGACCGCTGCGAGGACCTCGCGCCCTTCGTGCACGTGCTGACCCACAAGGACCTGCATCTGCATCCGGTGCGCATCGATGGCGGAACACCGCGCGGCGATGCGGCGCGCTGGGTCGAGGCCTCGGAGTGGCCGGGCCTGGGACTGCCCGCGCCGGTGCGCAAGCTGCTCGAAAGCACCGGGGGCTGAGGCCCGGCCCCTCGCCCTTGTTTCTTCAGCTCGCGTCGAGTTCGCGGTGCCGCTTGAGCGCGCCCCAGCGCGCGCCGAAGCTGCGCGCCAACTGCTCGACCAGGAACACCGAGCGGTGCTGGCCGCCGGTGCAGCCGATCGCCACCGTCACGTAGCTGCGGTGGTCGCGCGCGAGCGCATCGAGCCAGCGCGTGAGGAACTGCTCGATGTCCTCGTACATGCGCGCCACGTCGTCGTGCTCGCGCAACCAGTCGGCCACCGGCGCGTCGCGGCCTGTCAGCGGCCGCAGCGTGGGCACGTAGTGCGGGTTGGGCAGCATGCGCACGTCGAACACGAAGTCGGCGTCGAGCGGCACGCCGCGCTTGAACGCGAAGGACTCGAACACCAGCGTCAGGCGGCTCTGCGGCGCCGAGATCAGCGACTTGACGTAGCTCTGCAGTTGCGCCGGCCGGATCAGGCTGGTGTCGATCACGTCGGCGCCTTCGCGCAGGTCGGCCAGCAGCTCGCGCTCGAGCTCGATGGCCTGCACCAGCACGCGCTGCTGGTCGGGCACGTCGGTGCGGCCTTCCTGGCTCGACAGCGGATGGCGGCGCCGGGTTTCCGAATAGCGGCGCAGCAGCGCGTCGGTGGTCGCGTCGAGGAACAGCGAGCGCAGCGACACGCCGTCGTTGCGCAGCGCCTCGAGCTGCTGCGGAACGATCGGCAACGAGACGCCGCTGCGCACGTCCATCGCGATCGCCACGCGCTGCGCGTTCTGCGCATGCTGCAGCGCGATGAAGGGCGTGAGCAGCTCGGGCGGCAGGTTGTCGACGCAGTAGTAGCCCGCATCCTCGAGCGCATGCAGCGCAACCGACTTGCCGGAGCCCGACATGCCGGTGATGAGCACCAGGTCGAGGCTCATCGCGCAGCCCCGTGGTCTTGGCGCGCCGCCTTCATGAGGCGGCCGCCGGCGTCTTGTGGCCCAGCATCTCGCGCGCGTGGGCGAGCGAGGTCTGCGAGACCTTCTCGCCGCCCAGCATGCGCGCGATCTCGTTCGCGCGGCTGTCGCCGTCGAGCAGCGACACGCCGCTCTCGGTGCGCGGGCCGTCCTTGCCGGCGGTTCCCGCGGTCTGCCGCTTGGCGACCACGAGGTGGTGGTCGGCGCAGGCCGCCACCTGGGGCAGGTGCGTGACCGCGAGCACCTGGCGGTCGCGGCCCAGCTGCTTCATGAGCCGGCCCACGGTCTCGGCGACCGCGCCGCCGACGCCCGAATCGACCTCGTCGAAGATCAGCGTCTGCGCGGTGCCGAGCTGGCTGGTGGTGACCGCGATCGCGAGCGCGATGCGCGAGAGTTCGCCGCCCGAGGCCACCTTGCCGATCGGCCGCGGCGTGCTGCCGGTGTGGCCGGCGACCAGGAAGGCGATCTCCTCGAGACCGGCCTTGCCCGGCTGGGCCAGCGGCTGCAGATCGACCTCGAAGCGGCCGCCCTGCATGCCCAGGCCCTGCATCGCCTGCGTGACCGCCTGGGCCAGCCTGGGCGCGGCCTGCTTGCGCAGCTTGCCGAGCGCGCGGGCTTCCTTCAGGTAGGCCTGCTGCGCGGCCTGCTCGGCGCGTTCCAGGCCCTCGAGGTCGCTCTGCGCGTCGAGGGCCTGCAGCTCGGCCTGCCAGCCGGCCAGCAGCGCCGGCAGTTCGGCCGGCGGGCGCTTGTAGCGGCGCGCCAGCGACATCCACAGGCTCATGCGTTCGTCGAGCTCGGCCAGCCGCTGCGGGTCGGTGTCGGCGTCGCGCAGGTAGCCGTGCAGCGAGTGCGCGGCATCGGCGGCCTGCGCGATGCTCGAGGACAGCACTTCGCCGAGCGCGCGGAATTCGGGCTCGATGTGTTCGCAGTTCTGCAGCAGCGTGACCGCGCGCGAGAGCGCGGCCAGCGCGCCGTTGTCCTCGTCCTCGAGCGCGTGGCTGGCGCCCTGGGCGGCGTCGATCAGCGCCTGCGCGTTCGAGATGCGCGTGTGGCTGCCCGACAGTTCTTCCCATTCGTCGGCGCCGGGCGCGAGCTTCGCGACCTCCGAGATCTGCCACTGCAGCCGCTCGCGCTCGCGCTGCAGCGAATCCTGCGTGCCGCGCGCCTGCTCGAGCGCGGACAGCGCCTGGCGCCAGCCGTGCCAGGCGGCGTCGAGCGCATCGGTGCGCACGCCCGCGTAGGCATCGAGCAGGCCGCGCACCGCGTCGGGCCGCGTGAGGCTTTGCCAGGCATGCTGGCCATGGATGTCGAGCAGCCGGTCGCCGATGTCGCGCAGTTGCGTCGCGGTGGCGGGGCTGCCGTTGATCCAGCCGCGGCTGCGGCCCTGCAGGTCGACGGTGCGGCGCAGCAGCAGGGCATCGCCCGCCTCGAAGCCGCCTTCGTCGAGCCAGGCCGTGAAGGCCGGGTCGTGGTCGAACTCCGCGCTCACGTCGAGCCGCTCGGCGCCTTCGCGCACCGCGCCCGCATCGGCGCGGTTGCCGAGTGCGAGCTGCAGCGCATCGATCAGGATCGACTTGCCCGCGCCGGTTTCGCCGGTCAGCACCGTGAAGCCGCCGGACAGGTCGATCTCGAGGGATCGCACGATCACGAAATCGCGCAGTGCGATGCGTCTGAGCGCCATCTCAGGAACCTCCTTCGTTCCAATGCAGTTTCTTGCGCAGCGTGTCGAAATAGCTCCAGCCGCGCGGATGCAGGAAGCGCACGCGGAAATCGGAGCGGCGCACCACCACGCGGTCGCCGATCGCGAGCGAGGCCAGCGATTGCATGTCGAAATTCGCGCTGGCGTCGCGCCCGCCCACGAGCTCGATCACGATCTCGTCGGCATCGGGCAGCAGCACCGGGCGGTTCGACAGCGTGTGCGGCGCGATCGGCACCAGCACCCAGCCCGGCACCGCCGGATGCAGCAGCGGCCCGCCGGCCGACAGCGCATAGGCCGTCGAGCCCGTGGGCGACGCGATGATCAGGCCGTCGGCGCGCTGGTTGGCCACGAAATGCTTGCCCACCGACACCCGCAGCTCGACCATGCCCGAGGTCGCGCCGCGGTTGACCACCACGTCGTTCATCGCGAGCGCGTCGAACACCACGGCGCCGTCGCGCATCACCTGCGCGTGCATCAGGCTGCGGTGGTCTTCCTCGTATTCGCCGGCCAGCATCGGGATCAGCGTGGCCTGGTAGTTGTCGAGCGGGATGTCGGTGATGAAGCCGAGCCGGCCCCGGTTGATGCCGATCAGCGGGATGCCGAAAGCCGCGAGCTGCCGGCCGATGCCGAGCATGGTGCCGTCGCCGCCGACCACCAGGCCGAGGTCGCACTGCTGGCCGATCTGCTCGACCGTGAGGGCTTCGTAGCGGTCGCCGGTGGGCAGCGCCTGGGCCGGTTCGTCGTCGCCGCGCGGTTGCTCGACGTAGACCTTGCAGCCTTGAGATTCGAGGAAGCTCGCGATGCCTTCCATCACGCTGTCGCGCTCGCCGCACCGGGCACCGGAAGCCTGGTATTTGCCGATCAGCGCGACGTGACGAAAGGGGGAAGTCATGGCTACAAATTACAACACTAAAATCTTGCAATGCTGGACGACCGCGCCAAGTTGCTGCTCAAGACGCTCGTCGAGCGCTACATCGCCGACGGCCAGCCGGTCGGCTCGCGAACGCTCTCGCGTTCCTCGGGCCTGGACCTCTCGCCCGCGACCATCCGCAACGTGATGTCGGACCTCGAGGCGCTCGGGCTGATCGCCAGTCCGCACACCTCGGCCGGCCGCGTGCCCACGGCGCGCGGCTACCGGCTTTTTGTCGACACCATGCTCACCGCGCAGCGCGAGCACCTGGCCGCGCCGAGCCTCGCGCCCGACCAGCCGCAGCGCGTGATCGCCAATGCGGCGCACCTGCTGTCGAACCTCTCGCAGTTCGTCGGCGTGGTGATGGCGCCACGGCGTTCGTCGGTGTTCAAGCAGATCGAGTTCCTGCGCCTGTCGGACCGCCGGCTGCTGGTGATCATCGTCTCGCCCGAGGGCGACGTGCAGAACCGCGTGATCTTTCCCGAGGCCGATTACTCGCAGTCGCAGCTGGTCGAGGCCGCGAACTACATCAACGCCCACTACGCGGGCCTGACGATCGAGCAGGTGCGCGACCGGCTGCAGTCCGAGGTCGACACGCTGCGCGGCGAGATCGCGGCGCTGATGCAGGCGGCCGTGAAGGTCAGCTCGGACGTGCTGAGCGAATCGCAGGAAGACGACGTCGTGATCTCGGGCGAGCGCAACCTGCTCGCGGTCAGCGATTTCTCGAGCGACATGGGGCAGCTGCGGCGCGCCTTCGAGCTCTTCGAGCAGAAGGCGCAGCTGATGCGGCTGCTCGACGTGTCGAGCAAGGCCGAGGGCGTGCGCATCTTCATCGGCGGCGAGAGCCAGGTGGTGCCGGTCGAGGAGCTGTCCATCGTCAGCGCCAACTACGAGGTCGACGGCCAGGTCGTGGGCACGCTGGGTGTGATCGGCCCGACGCGCATGCCCTACGAGCGCATGATCCAGATCGTCGACATCACCTCGAGGCTGGTCAGCAACGCGCTGAGCCACCGCAAGTAGCGGGGCGCCTTTTCGGCGCGAATAGAATCGGGTCCACGTGGGCCGTTAGCTCAGTTGGTTAGAGCAGCGGACTCATAATCCGTTGGTCGCTGGTTCAAGCCCAGCACGGCCTACCACCCGTATTTTTGAGATTTGTTTCGACGAATCGGAAAGGTCCCAAAAATACGTGCTATGATCGCAAGCTGTGCGGCTGTAGCTCAGTTGGATAGAGTACTTGGCTACGAACCAAGGGGTCGTGGGTTCAATTCCTGCCAGCCGCACCACTCTTCAAGGGTCAACTCGGAAACGAGTTGACCCTTTTCTTTTTGGTGCGGGGCTCGTCCGTGCACGGCGGACGCCACGCTTTTCTTTCGATCTCCGAAAGGCGTCGCTTGAACAAGGCATTCACCAAGGAAACGGATTCCGACGCGGACGACGATGGCGCCGACGGCGCCATGCCGCCGCTGCCCGCGGGCGGCAAGAACTACATCACGCCGGCGGGCTACGAGCGGCTGCGGACCGAGTTGCTGCACCTGATGGACGAGGAGCGGCCCAAGGTGGTCGAGGCCGTGCACTGGGCCGCCAAGAACGGCGACCGCTCGGAGAACGGCGACTACCTCTACGGCAAGAAGCGGCTGCGCGAGATCGACCGCCGCATCCGCTTCCTCACCAAGCGCCTCGAGATCGCCGAGGTGACCGACCCCTCCGTGCACCAGGGCAGCGACCAGGTCTTCTTCGGCGCCACGGTGCGCTATGCGGACGAGAACGGCGACGAGCGCAGCGTGACGATCCTCGGCATCGACGAGGCCGACAGCGCGCAGTCGCAGGTCAGCTGGATCTCGCCGATCGCGCGGGCGCTGCTGAAGGCGCGGGAGGGCGACGTGGTCAAGCTCGTGACGCCGGGCGGCACGCACGAGGTCGAGTTGCTGTCGGTCGTCTATCCGGCGCCGGGGCCAGGCGCCGCATAGAGGCTGCGCCGCAGGCGCGGAATCAGGACGCGGGAACGCTGCGCGCGGCGGACAGCACCGAGGTGGTCCGGCGCACCGAACGCAGCACCGCATCGAGGTGCGAGCGATCGCGCACCGCGATCACGAAGCGCAGGTCGGTCGAATCCTGCGGCGTCTCGTCGGCCATCTCGACGTGGGTGATGTCGGCTTCGGCATCGGCCAGCGTGGCGGCCACGCGCGCCAGCACGCCCTTGTCGTTGCGCACGGTGATGATCACGCCGGTTTCGAAGGCGCGTGTCGGTTCGTCGGCCCACTCGACCGCGAAGAAGCGTTCGCTGTCCTTGTGGCGCAGGCGCTGGCCCACGCCGCAGGCCTCGGTGTGCACCACCAGGCCCTCGCCGTGGCCGAGGTAGCCCACGATCGGGTCGCCCGGGATCGGGCGGCAGCACAGCGCGAAGCGCACCGACGAGTTCTCGCTGCCGTCGAGCGTGACCGCGCCTTGCGAGATGGTTTCGTGCGAGATGAAGCGCTCGCGGCTCAACAGCAGCGCGTCGGGGCGCTCGCCGAGCTCGGCCATGAGCGCCATCAGCCGCTTGGCCACGATGCTCGCGATGCGCTTGCCCAGGCCGATGTCGGTCAGCAGTTCGGCGCGCGTGCGGTTGCCGGTGAAGCGCAGCAGCTTTTCCCACAGCGGCTGGTGCTCCGCATCGTCCTCGGGCAGCTTGCTCAGGCCTTCGGCGCGCAGGGCCTGCGCCAGCAGCTTCTCGCCCAGGCCTTCGGATTCGGCGTGGGCCAGGGTCTTGAGGTAGTGGCGGATCTTCGAGCGCGCACGGCCGGTCCGCACGAAGCCGAGCCAGGCCGGATTGGGCGTGGAGACCGGCGCGGTGATCACCTCGACCACGTCGCCGTTCTTGAGCTCGGTGCGCAGCGGCACCTGGTCGCCGTTGATGCGCGCGGCCGAGGTGTGGTCGCCGATGTTGCTGTGGATCGCGTAGGCGAAGTCGACCACGGTCGCGCCGCGCGGCAGCGCCATGATCTGGCTCTTGGGCGTGAAGACGTAGACGGCGTCGGGGAACAGGTCGACCTTGACGTGGTCCCAGAACTCCGCGGCGTCGCGCGTCTCGTCCTGGATGTCGAGCAGCGACTGCAGCCACTTGGTGCCCAGGCGGTCGTTGCTGGCCGTGCTCGGGTCCGCGGCCTTGTAGAGCCAGTGCGCCGCCACGCCCGACTCGGCCACCACGTGCATGGCGTCGGTGCGCAGCTGGAACTCGACGCTGACGCCCGCCGGGCCCACCAGCGTGGTGTGCAGCGACTGGTAGCCGTTGAGCTTGGCGATCGCGATGTGGTCCTTGAACTTGCCCGGCAGCGGCTTGTACATCTGGTGCAGGATGCCCAGGCCGGTGTAGCAGGCGATCACGTTCGGCACGATCAGCCGGAAGCCGTAGATGTCGGTGACCTGGGCGAAGCTCAGGTGCTTTTCCTCCATCTTGCGGTAGATCGAATAGAGCGTCTTCTCGCGCCCCGCGATCCGCAGCGTCATGTTGGCGGCGGCGAAGGCGGTCTCGACCTCGCGCTGCACCTTCTGGATCAGGTCGCGCCGGCGACCGCGCGCCTTGGCCACGGCCTTGGCCAACGTTGCATAGCGCCACGGTTTGAGGTGCCGGAACGACAGTTCCTGTAACTCGCGGTACGTCTGATTGAGGCCGAGCCGGTGCGCGATGGGTGCGTAGATGTCGAGCGTTTCGCGCGAGATCCGGGCCCATTTTTCGCGCGGCGCGTCGGCCAGCGTGCGCATGTTGTGCGTGCGGTCGGCCAGCTTGACCAGGATCACGCGCACGTCGCGCGCCATCGCCAGCAGCATCTTGCGGAAGGACTCGGCCTGGTTCTCCTCGCGCGTGTTGAACTGCAGCTTGTCGAGCTTGGTGAGGCCATCCACCAGCTCGGCCACCGGCGCGCCGAAGCGCTCGATCAGTTCGGGCTTGGTGACGCCGCAGTCCTCGATGGCATCGTGCAGCAGGGCGGCCATCAGGGCCTGCGCGTCGAGCTTCCACTCGGCGCATTGCGCCGCCACGGCGATGGGGTGGGTGATGTAGGGCTCGCCGCTGTTGCGCAGCTGGCCCAGGTGGGCCTCGTCGGCGAAACGGTAGGCGCGGCGGACCAGTTCGGTGTCTTCGGGGCTCAGGTAGTCGAGCCTGGCCGTCAGGGCCGCGAAGCTGGCGGCGGCCGCATTCAGCGCCGCCGGGCTCGGCTTCGGCGTGCCCGCAGGGGCATGGGACTGAGATTTTGCGACCGCGCTCATGGCTATCACTTTAGCGTGACCGCTGTGTGGACGTGATCAGGCGTAAAAAAAGCACCGCGTCGCGGTGCTTTTCCGTTGCAAGCCTGCGTCAGCAATCAGCCGGGAACCTTCTTGAGCATTTCCAGGCCGATCTTGCCTTCGGCGATCTCGCGCAGCGCGGTCACGGCCGGCTTGTTCTTGCTTTCGATCTTCGGGGCATGGCCCTGGCTCAGCATGCGCGCGCGGTAGGTCGCGGCGAGCACGAGCTGGAAGCGGTTGGGGATCTGCTGCAGGCAGTCTTCGACGGTGATGCGGGCCATGATGGAATCTTTCGGTCGGTGAGCGAGGAATCAGGGGATGTTCAGGGCGGCGAAAGTGTCGGCACGCGCGCGTCGCTGTGCGGAATACCGGAGCCGCTGAGCGTGGACGATCGCCTTGAGATCGAACAGTGCGCGCTCAAATAACTCGTTGATTATAACGAAATCGAATTTCCCGGCCTGCGCCATCTCTTCGGCGGCGTTCTGCAGCCGCAGTTCGATGACCGCGGCGCTGTCCTCGCCCCGGCGTTCCAACCGCGAGCGCAACTCTTCCCAGCTCGGCGGCAGGATGAAGATCATCACCGCGTTCGCGAAGGCCTTGCGGATCTGCAGCGCGCCCTGGAAGTCGATCTCGAGGATCACGTCGGCGCCCTGGGCGATGCGCTCCTCGATCGCCTTCTTGGAGGTGCCGTAGCGCTGCCCGTGCACGTGGGCCCATTCGACGAAGGCGTCCGAGGCCACCATGGCGTCGAACTCCGAGGTCGAGGCGAAGAAATATTCGCGGCCGTGCTTTTCCTGCCCGCGCGGCGAGCGCGTCGTGTGCGACACGGAGGGCTGCACCGCCGAGTCGAGCTCCATCAGGGCCTTCACGAGGCTCGACTTGCCGGCCCCGCTCGGTGCCGCAACCACGAAGATGTTGCCGGGATAGTCCATGCTTTCCTTCACTCGCTCGCTCACTCGATGTTCTGGACCTGCTCGCGCATCTGCTCGATCAGCACCTTCATGTCCACGCCGATGCGCGTGAGTTCCAGCGCCGCCGACTTGGAGCCCAGCGTGTTGGCCTCGCGATGCAGCTCCTGGATCAGGAAGTCGAGCCGCTTGCCGATCTCGCCGCCCTTCTTGAGCAGCCGCTCGATCTCGTCGAGATGCGAGTTCAGCCGCGTCAGCTCCTCGGCCACGTCGATGCGGATCGCGAACGCGGTCGCCTCGGTCAGCGCGCGGTCCTGCGCCGCCTCGGGCAGCGTGCCGCCGCCGTTGGCGCCCAGGCCCATGGCCTCCTGCCAGCGCTCGAGGAAACGGGTGCGCTGCTGTTCGACCAGCTGCGGCACCAGCGGTCCGGCCTGGGCGACCAGCTCGCGCAGTTGCCCCAGGTGGGCCTCGAGCATCTTGGCCAGCCGCGCGCCTTCGCGCTGGCGTGCCGACACCAGGGCATCGAGCGCCTTGCCGGCCACCTCGAGCAGGTCGGCGCCCCAGTCGCCGCGCGGCGCGCTGTCGCTGCCGGCCAGCCGCAGCACGTCGGCCACGCTGAGTTCGCGCGCGCCGGGCAGCCAGGCCTTGATGCCGTCCTGCACGCCGTTGAGCCGCTGCAGCAGCTTGACGGAGGGCTCCGCCACGCCGCCCTGGGCATTGCTTTCGATGGCCGCGCGCAGCTCGACCTTGCCGCGCTTGAGGCGGCCGGTCAGCAGTTCGCGCAGGGCGGTCTCGTGCTGGCGCAGCTCTTCGGGGAGCTTGAAGGTGAGGTCGAGGAAGCGGCTGTTGACCGAGCGGATTTCGACCCCGAGCCGGCCCGCGGCGGAGGGCCGCGCGTCGGCTTCGGCGTGGCTGCCCGAGGGGCCGTTTTGGCCGCTGGCATAGCCGGTCATGCTGTAAACTGGCATTGCGCCTCTCTGTGGTTCTGCTTGCATGCACCGAGGCACCGGCACGGCGTTCGCTTGCCGCACCATCGCCTTCGGGCGAAACTCCCGGATTATGTCAAAGGTCAAGCCGTCACCTCTGCCGCCCGATACGACCATCGGCGGCTACCGCATCGTTCGCAGGTTGTCGGCGGGCGGTTTCGGGGTGGTGTACCTGGCGATCGACCCCAGCGGCCAGCAGGTCGCGGTCAAGGAGTATCTCCCTTCTTCGCTCGCCACCCGCGGCCCCGGCGAACTCGCCCCGCAGGTGCCGGCCGAGAAGCTCTCGCTGTACCGCCTCGGCCTCAAGAGCTTCTTCGAGGAAGGCCGCTCGCTCGCGCAGATCTCGCATGCCTCGGTGGTCAGCGTGCTCAACTTCTTCCGCGAGAACGAGACCGTCTACATGGTCATGAACTACCTGGAGGGCGCGACCCTGCAGGACTTCGTGGTCACCGCGCGCGACCTCAAGCGGCAGAAGGTGTTCCGCGAATCGACGATCCGCTCGCTGTTCGACGAGATCCTGCGCGGCCTGCGCATCGTGCACCAGTACAAGATGCTGCACCTCGACATCAAGCCCGCCAACATCTTCGTCACCGACGACGACCGGGCCGTGCTGATCGACTTCGGCGCCGCGCGCGAGGTGCTCAGCAAGGAAGGCATCTTCATCCGCCCGATGTACACGCCCGGCTTCGCAGCGCCCGAGATGTACCGCCGCGATTCCTCGATGGGCCCCTGGACCGACATCTACGCGATCGGCGCCTGCATCTACGCCTGCATGCAGGGCTACCCGCCCAACGACGCGCCGCGCCGCATCGAGAAGGACCGCCTCAGCCTCTCGCTGTCGCGCCTGCGCGGCGTCTATTCCGACAACCTCATCGAGGTGGTCGAGTGGTGCATGTCGCTCGATCCGCTCTCGCGCCCGCAGTCCGTGTTCGCGCTGCAGAAGGAACTCAGCCGCGAGGGCGAGCGCCGCTACACCAAGCTCACCGTGGGCGAGAAGGTGCGCCTGTCGATCGACAACATCCGCTCCTTCGACAAGAAGAGCGCGCCCCGCGCGGCGGCACCGACGACCCGCCCGGCATGACGACGCAGCGCATCGCCTCCCCGATCCTTGCCCGCCTGGAAACGCGGCCATGAAGTTCTCCGTCTTCCAGGTCAGCCGCAAGGGCGGCCGCGTCAAGAACGAAGACCGCATGGGCTACTGCTACACGCGCGAATCGGGCCTGTTCGTGCTGGCCGACGGCATGGGCGGCCATCCCGAGGGCGAGGTGGCCGCGCAGATCGCGCTGCAGACCGTGGCCGCGCTCTACCAGCGCGAGGCGCGCCCGATGGTGAAGGACCCCAAGGCCTTCCTCGCCGAATCGGCGATGGCCGCACACCAGCAGATCATGCGCTACGCCAGCAGCAAGGCGATGCTCGACACCCCGCGCACCACCGTGGTCGCAGCCGTGCTGCAGGCCGGCATGGCCACCTGGATGCATTGCGGCGACTCGCGCCTGTACGTCGTGCGCGACGGCCGCCTGCTGGTGCGCACGCTCGACCATTCGCATGCCGAGCGCCCGCGCCACCGCGGCGTGTCCGAGTCCTCGCCCGCCAACCGCAACCTGCTGCTCACCTGCCTCGGCTCGCCCACCACGCCGCTGTTCGACGTGTCGGCCCCGCTGGCGCTGCAGCGCGGCGACCGCATCATGCTGTGCTCCGACGGCGTCTGGGGCGTGCTCGACGACGCGCTCATCGTCCATACCCTGTCGTCCGGCAAGCCCGTGTCCGATGCCGCCCCCGACCTCGCCGAGATGGCGCTGCGCAAGGGCGGCTCGCACAGCGACAACGTGACGCTGATCGCGCTCGAATGGGAAATGCCCGACGCGCCCGGCGAGGAGCCCGGCATCTCCACCGACAGCATCAGCGACGGCGTGTTCGCCTCGACCATCCAGGCCGGCATGCTCGCCGACGACGAGATCGAGGACCTCGACGAGGACGCCATCGAGCGTTCGATCGCCGAGATCAACGAAGCCATCCGGCGTTCGGCGGCCCGCAAGACCTGAATCGTTCCGCGCCTTCCCGTTCGAGGGCGCGCCCGTGTTTTTCCCTTCCTTTTTCTTCATCAGACCATGACAGCTTTCACCCGTAGCGGCGGCCGCGCCGCCGACCAGTTGCGCCCCGTGCGCATCACGCGCGGCTTCACCATCCACGCCGAAGGCTCGGTGCTGATCGAGTTCGGCCAGACCCGCGTGCTGTGCACCGCCTCGGTCGAGGAGAAGGTGCCGCCGCACAAGAAGGGCAGCGGCGAAGGCTGGGTCACGGCCGAGTACGGCATGCTGCCGCGCGCCACCCACACCCGCAGCAGTCGCGAGGCCGCCAAGGGCAAGCAGACCGGCCGCACGCAGGAAATCCAGCGCCTCATCGGCCGCTCGATGCGCGCCGTGTTCGACCTCGCCGCGCTCGGCGAACGCACCATCCACCTCGACTGCGACGTGCTGCAGGCCGATGGCGGCACCCGCACCGCCGCCATCACCGGCGCCTTCGTCGCCGCGCAGGATGCCGTCAACAAACTGATCGCCGCCGGCACGCTGGCCGCTTCGCCGATCAAGGGCCATGTGGCCGCCATCTCGGTGGGCATCGTCGGCGGCACGCCGCTGCTCGACCTCGAGTACACCGAGGACTCCGCCTGCGACACCGACATGAACGTCGTCATGACCGGCGCCGGCCACTTCGTCGAAGTGCAGGGCACGGCCGAGGGCGTGGCCTTCACACGCGAGGAGATGAACCTGCTGCTGGGCCTGGCCGAGAAGGGCATCGGCGAACTCGTCGTCCTGCAGCAGCAGGCCCTGCAGTCGAAGTAGCAGCCATGAACCGCGGCCCGCAGAAGGCCGCCGTCGTTATTCCTTTCCACGTATGAAACTCGTCCTGGCTTCCAACAACGCCGGCAAACTGGCCGAACTGCAGCAGCTCTTCGCCGAACTCGACGTCACGCTCGTGCGGCAGTCGGAGCTCGGCGTGAGCGAGGCCGAGGAGCCGTTCCGCACCTTCGTCGAGAACGCGCTGACCAAGGCGCGCCACGCCAGCGCCTCCACCGGCCTGCCCGCCATCGCCGACGACGCCGGCCTGTGCGTCGATGCCTTCGGCGGCCTGCCGGGCGTCGACACCGCCTACTACGCCACCCAGTTCGGCTATCCCAAGGGCGATGCCAACAACGTGAAGGCGCTGCTCGAGCAACTGGCCGGACAGGCCAATCGCCGCGCCGCGCTCGTCAGCACCCTGGTCGCGCTGCGCCGCCACGACGACCCCGAGCCGCTGATCGCGGTGGGCCGCGTGGCCGGCGAGATCGCGCCGGCGCCGGTCGGCGACAACGGCTTCGGCTTCGATCCCGTGATGTACCTGCCCGCCTTCGGCAAGACCTTCGCCCAGCTCACGCCCGAGGTGAAGAACGCCCACAGCCACCGCGGCCAGGCCGCGCGCGCCATGCTGGCGCTGATGCGCGAGCGATGGCTGTGAGCGCTCCCTCGTCCGTCGTTCCCATCCAGCCCGCGGCGCCGGCCGGCGCGCCGCACGCCAACGACGTGCTGCACTGGATGCGCCCCGGCCCGCTGCAGCTGACGGCGCTGCCGCCGCTCACGCTGTACATCCACCTGCCGTGGTGCCTGCGCAAGTGCCCGTACTGCGACTTCAATTCCCACGAGTGGCGCGCCACGAGCACCGCCGAGGCCGACGGCATGCCCGAGTCCGCGTACATCGACGCGCTCATTGCCGACCTCGATGCCGCGCTGCCGCTGATCTGGGGCCGTGGCGTGCAGGCCATCTTCATCGGCGGCGGCACCCCGAGCCTCTTCTCGCCCCAGGCCATCGACCGCCTGCTGGGCGACGTGCGCGCGCGCCTCAAGCTCGCGCCCGACTGCGAGATCACGCTCGAGGCCAACCCCGGCACCTTCGAGCGCGACCGCTTCCGCGCCTACCGCGCGGCCGGCGTCACCCGGCTGTCGCTGGGCGTGCAGAGCTTCAACGACGAGCACCTGAAGGCGCTGGGCCGCGTGCACGACCGCGCCCAGGCGATCGCCGCCGCCGAGGAGGCAGCCGCTTCGTTCGACACCTTCAACCTCGACCTCATGTACGCGCTGCCGGGCCAGTCGCTCGAGCAGCTCGACGCAGACCTCACGCAGGCGCTCGCGCTCGCGCCGCCGCACCTGTCGGTCTACCACCTCACCATCGAGCCGAACACCTGGTTCGCCAAGTTCCCGCCGCAGCTGCCCGAGGACGACATCGCCTACGCCATGCTCGACCGCATCACCGAGCGCACCGGCGCCATCGGCATGTCGCGCTACGAGGTCTCGGCCTATGCGCGGCCCGGCCATACCTGCGCGCACAACCTCAACTACTGGCAGTTCGGCGATTACCTCGGCATCGGCGCCGGTGCCCACAGCAAGCTCAGCTTCGCCCACCGCATCGTGCGCCAGGTGCGCTTTCGCGAACCGCGCCTGTACATGGACAACGCCCGTGCCGGCACCGCCGTCGCGCAGAGCGACGAGGTCGCGCTGGCCGACCTGCCGTTCGAGTTCATGCTGAACGCCATGCGCCTGAAGGCCGGTTTCACGCTGATGCAGTTCGGCGAGCGCACCGGCCTGGCCTTCACCGCGATCCAGCGCGGACTGGAGGAGGCCGAGCGCAAGGGCCTCGTCGAACGCGACCTGAGTCGCGTGTGGCCCACCGAGCGCGGGCTCGATTTCCTCAGCGACCTGCAGACCCTGTTCCTGCCCGAGGACTGAGCACGGGCCGGGCTCGGCATAGAATCGCCGGCTCCGGAGAGTTGGGTGAGTGGTTTAAACCAGCAGTCTTGAAAACTGCCGACGGGCGACCGTCCGTGAGTTCGAATCTCACACTCTCCGCCAGGATCATCCAGGTCCGCTTTTTTGAAAGTCCCGCGCAGCCCATGCGACGGGACTTTTTTCGTTGGGACGCTGGTAGGCGCGACCGAGGCGCTGGCTCGCGGCGTCGGGCGTAGCCACAGCCACTTGTAAGCCCGCCTTCTTACACACGAACGTTCGCATCGCCGCGCACCCGCGCAAGCTCGTCGAATCAGGCAAGAAAACGCGCGAAACGCGCAATCGATTCCGCGAGCGCTTCCCAAGAATGGTGCTTCGCCACGCCCGCACCAGACGGGCAAACGAGCGCAAGCACCCGCCACCCGCGCGCGGCGAGCCACCCACGGGACCCAACAACATCCCTTCTCCTACTGCAATCCCCGATGGCTCGCGCTATCAGCAGTGTTCCCACGCGCATCCGACCCTCCAACCACAGGAGTCCCCCATGGAAAGCCCCACGACCTCGATCACCCGGCGCGATGCTCTCATCGCGACCGCCGCCACCGCCGCGGCAGTCTCGTCCCACCTTCCCGCCGCGGCCGCGCCGGCCGCAGCATCACCATCGCCCACGAACATGCCCTCCACCAGACTCTCGTTGCAGGTCAACGGCCAATCGCATGCGCTCGAACTCGACACGCGCACGACCCTGCTCGATGCACTGCGCGAACACCTGCACCTGACCGGCACCAAGAAGGGCTGCGACCACGGCCAGTGCGGCGCCTGCACCGTGCTGCTCGACGGACGCCGCATCAATTCCTGCCTCACGCTCGCGGTCATGCACGAGGGCGCGCAGGTCACGACCATCGAAGGACTGGGCACGCCGCAGGCGATGCACCCGCTGCAGGCGGCCTTCGTCAAGCACGACGGCTACCAGTGCGGCTACTGCACGCCGGGCCAGATCTGTTCGGCGGTCGGGGCCATCGACGAGGTGCACCGCGGCGTGCCCAGCCACGTGAGCGCCGACCTCACGGCGCGGCCGCTGCTGTCGGCCGACGAACTGCGCGAGCGCATGAGCGGCAACATCTGTCGATGCGGCGCCTACTCGAACATCGTCGACGCCATCACCGAGGTGGCAGGGAGCCGCGCATGAAGCCCTTCACCTACGAGCGCGCGCAGACGCCCGCGCAGGCCGCGGCGGCCGTGGCCGGCCATCCCGGCGCCAAGTTCATCGCGGGCGGCACCAACCTGCTCGACCTGATGAAGCTGCAGATCGAGGCGCCGGTGCACCTGGTCGACGTGAACACATTGAAGCTCGACCGCATCGAGGCGACCACCGACGGTGGCCTGCGCATCGGCGCGCTGGTGCGCAACACCGACCTGGCGGCCGACGAGCGCGTGCGCCGCGACTACGGCGTGCTGTCGCGCGCACTGCTGGCCGGCGCCTCGGGCCAGTTGCGCAACAAGGCGACCACGGCCGGCAACCTGCTGCAGCGCACGCGCTGTCCCTACTTCTACGATACCGACCAGCCCTGCAACAAGCGCCGCCCCGGCAGCGGCTGCAGCGCCATCGGCGGCGTGACGCGGCAGCTCGCGGTGATCGGCGCCAGCCAGGCCTGCATCGCGACCCATCCGAGCGACATGGCAGTGGCGATGCGCGTGCTCGACGCGGCCGTCGAGACCGTGAAGCCCGACGGGCGCACGCGCGTGATCCCGATCGCCGACTTCCACCGGCTGCCCGGCGACACGCCGCACATCGAGACCGCGCTCGAGCGCGACGAGCTGATCACCGGCGTGACGCTGCCGCGGCCCGTGGGCGGCACGCAGGTCTACCGCAAGGTGCGCGACCGCGCCTCCTATGCCTTCGCACTGGTGTCGGTGGCGGCCATCGTGCAGCGCGACGGCACCGGGCGCGTGGCGCTCGGCGGCGTCGCGCACAAGCCATGGCGCATCGAGGCCGCAGAGGCCGCGATGCCGCAGGGCGCGCGCGCGGTGAGCGCACGCCTCATGGCCGATGCGCAGCCGACCCACGAGAACGCATTCAAGTTGCCATTGGCCGAACGCGCGCTCGCGGCGGCCCTGGTGCAGGCGAGGAGCTGAACATCATGAAATTCGACACCCCCGCGACCACCAACGCGATCGACCAGCTCAAGGTCATCGGCCGGCCCACCGACCGCATCGACGGCCCGGTCAAGACCACCGGCAGCGCGCGCTATGCCTACGAACGCCATGCCGAAGTGCCGGGCGCGGCCTACGGCTACGTGATCGGCGCCGGCATCGCCAAGGGCCGCATCGCCTCGATGGACCTGCGCGCCGCGCAGGCCGCGCCCGGCGTGCTGGCGATCGTCACCGCGCGCAATGCCGGCAAGCTCGCCAAGGGCGACTTCAACACCGCCAAGCTGCTGGCCGGCCCCGAGATCGACCACTACCACCAGGCGGTGGCCGTGGTCGTGGCCCAGAGCTTCGAGCAGGCGCGCGCCGCGGCGCAGCTGGTGCGCATCGAGTACACGCGCGCGGCCGGCCGCTTCGACCTCGCGGCCGAGATGGCGTCGGCGAAGCCGCCCAAGGCCAGTGCCTTCTCGGGCGAGCCGGAGACGAAGGTCGGCGATTTCGCGGGCGCCTTCGCCGCGGCGCCGGTGCAGCTCGACGCGACCTACAGCACGCCCGACGAGTCGCACGCGATGATGGAACCGCATGCCTCCATCGCGCAGTGGCAGGGCGACCGGCTCACGATCTGGACCGCCAACCAGATGATCGCCTGGGGCGTCGGCGATGTCGCCAAGACCCTGGGCATCCCGAAGGAGAACGTGCGCCTGGTCTCGCCCTTCATCGGCGGCGGCTTCGGCGGCAAGCTGTTCGTGCGCGCCGATGCGCTGCTCGCCGCGCTGGGCGCGCGCGCCGCGCGTCGGCCCGTGAAGGTGGCGCTGACGCGACCGCTGATGATCAACAACACCACGCACCGGCCCGCGACCGTGCAGCGCATCCGCATCGGTGCCGCGCGCGACGGCCGCATCACCGCCATCGCGCACGAGGGTTGGTCGGGCGACCTCGAGGGCGGCCAGCCCGAGACGGCGGTCAACCAGACCCGGCTGCTGTATGCCGGCGCGAACCGGCTCACGGCCACGCGGCTCGCGGTGCTCGACCTGCCCGAGGGCAACGCGATGCGCGCGCCCGGCGAGGCGCCGGGCCTGATGGCGCTCGAGGTCGCGATGGACGAGATGGCCGAGAAGCTCGGAATCGATCCGATCGCGTTCCGCGTGCTCAACGACACCCAGGTCGATCCCGAGAAGCCCGAGCGCCCGTACTCGCAGCGCAGCCTCATCGAATGCCTGCGCACCGGCGCCGAGCGCTTCGGCTGGAACCGGCGCAACGCGTCGCCGGGGCAACAGCGCGACGGCCGCTGGCTCGTCGGCATGGGCGTGGCCGCGGCCTTCCGCAACAACCTGCTCACGAAGTCGGCCGCGCGCGTGCGGCTCGACAACCGCGGCGTGGTCACGGTGGAAACCGACATGACCGACATCGGCACCGGCTCGTACACCATCATTGCGCAGACCGCCGCCGAGACCATGGGGCTGCCGCTCGACAAGGTGCAGGTGCGGCTCGGCGATTCGGCCTATCCGGCCTCGGCCGGCTCGGGTGGGCAGTGGGGCGCGAACAACTCGACCTCGGGCGTGTTCGCGGCCTGCATGAAGCTGCGCGAGGCGGTGGCGGGCAAGCTGGGCTTCGCGGTGGCCGATACGAGCTTTGCCGACGGCATGGTGCACGCCGGCGAGCGCGCGGTGCCGCTGGCCGAGGCCGCGGGCGCCGAGGGCCTTTCGGCCGAGGACGGCATCGAGTACGGCGACCTCGACAAGAAGTACCAGCAGTCGACCTTCGGCGCGCACTTCGTCGAGGTCGGCGTCGATGCGGTCACCGGCGAGATCCGCGTGCGGCGCATGCTCGCGGTCTGCGCAGCAGGCCGCATCCTCAACCCCAAGGCCGCGCGCAGCCAGGTGATCGGCGCGATGACCATGGGCGTGGGCGGCGCGCTGATGGAGGAACTGGCGGTCGACAAGCGGCACGGCTTCTTCGTCAACCACGACCTCGCGGGCTACGAGGTGCCGGTGCATGCCGACATCCCGCACCAGGACGTGGTCTTCCTCGACGAGACCGACCCGATCTCCTCGCCGATGAAGGCCAAGGGCGTGGGCGAGCTCGGCATGTGCGGCGTCGCGGCCGCGGTCGCCAACGCGGTCTACAACGCGACCGGCATCCGCGTGCGCAGCTATCCGATCACGCTCGACAAGCTGCTCGATCGACTGCCGCCGGTGGCCTGAGGAACTTCAGCGCGGCTGCTGCTGCGTGGTGCAGTGGATGCCGCCGCCGCCCGCGGCGATCGCATCGATGTCGAGCTGCACCACCTCGCGCTTCGGGAACAGCTCGCGCAGCAGTGCGCGGGCGTTGCCGTCGGCGCGCGCATCGCCGAACTGCGGCGCGATGACGGCGCCGTTGCAGACGTAGAAGTTGATGTAGCCGGCCGCGAACTCGTCGCTGTCGTAGGCGTCGCGCACCGAATCCGGCCCTGCGAGCACTTCCACGCGCAGGCGCTGGCCGCGCGCGTCGGTGGCCTGTCGCAGGATCTCGAGGTGGCGCCGGGTCACGGCATGGTCGTAGGAATCGGGGTCGTTCTCCAGGCCCGCCACCACGATGCCCGGTGCCGCGAAGCGCGCATAGAAGTCGGTGTGGCCGTCGGTGATGTCGCGGCCCGCGATGCCGGGCAGCCAGATGATCTTGCGCAGGCCCAGCAGGCGCCGCAGTTCGGCCTCGCAGTCCTCCTTGCGCCAGCCGGGATTGCGGTTGGCGTTGAGCACACAGCTCTCGGTGATCAGCGCCGTGCCCGCGCCGTCGACCTCGATGCCGCCGCCCTCGAGCACCAGCTCCGTGGCCAGCGGCCGTGCCTTGGCGGCACCGCTCACATAGCCCGCCACCTCGGCATCGTCGGCATGTGCCTGCTTGCCGCCCCAGCCGTTGAAGTTGAAGTCGACGCCGCCCCATTCGCCCGCCGCATTGCGCACGAACACCGGCCCGGTGTCGCGCATCCAGAGGTCGTCCACCGGCTGCACCTCGAGCTGCACGCGGTTGCCGCACAGGCGCGCGGCCAGGTCGTGCTCGCGTTCGCGAACCAGCAGGTGCACGGGTTCGAACTCGGCGATGGTGCGCGCGATGCGGGCCAGGTGCTGGCGCACCGGCGCCAGCAGGCGCCGGCCCCAGATCGCCTCGCTCGGGCCGAAGGACATCCAGGTGGCGCGGTGCGGCGCGGCTTCGTCGGGCATCAGCCAGCTGTCGGGCGTGGCGGCGGGCGAGGCGGCGATGCAGCCCAGCGGCGCGAGGCCGAGGGCGCTGGTCAGGCGGCGGCGGGTCATCGAGAAATGCATGTCGGTCTCCTGGCGAAAGCGTTCGGGGTCACGCCGGCTCCTGCTGCGTGGTGCAGTGGATGCCGCCGCCGCCCGCGGCGATGGCATCGATGTCGAGCTGCACGACCTGGTGGCTCGGCAGTTCCGCGGACAGCGCCGCGCGGGCCGCTGCGTCGGCCACCGCATCGCCGAACTCGGGCAGGAACACGGCCTTGTCGGTCAGCAGGAAATTCACGTAGCCGGCCGCGAACTCCTTGCGTGCGTAGGTGGGGCGCACCCGGCCCGGCGTGGCCAGCGTGACGATGCGCAGGGCGCGTCCGCGCGCATCGGTCGCCGTGCGCAGCAGTTCCAGGTGGCGCCGGGTCACGGCATGGTCGAAGGACTCGGGGTCGTTGTCCAGTGCCGCCACCACCACGCCCGGCTTGAGGAAGCGTGCATAGAAGTCGGTATGGCCGTCGGTGATGTCGCGGCCCGCGATGCCGGGCAGCCAGATGATCTTCGTGAGTCCCAGCAGGCGCTGAAGCTCTTTCTCGGCCGCGGCCTTGGTCACGCCCGGGTTGCGGTTCTCGTTGAGCACGCAGCTCTCGGTGACGATGGCCGTGCCTTCCCCGTCGACCTCGATGCCGCCGCCTTCGAGCACCAGGCGGCTGCGCAGCAGCGGCACGCCCGCGAGTTCGGCCATGCGCGCCGCCACCGTGGCGTCGCGCGCATGCGGCTGCTTGCGGCCCCAGCCGTTGAAGTTGAAATTCACGGCGGCCCGCTCGCCGCGGGCGTTGCGCACGAACACGCAACCGGTGTCGCGCGCCCAGAGGTCATCGATCGGGTGTTCGATCAACTGCACGTTGGAGCCGCAGAGCTGGCGTGCCGTGGCCGCATCCTCGGCGTTCACGAGCATCTTCACCGGCTCGTAGACGCTGATCGCATTGGCGATGCGCGCCAGCGCGCGCTGCACCGGCTGGCGCAGTTCGGCGCTCCAGATCGATTCGCGCGCGGCGAACGCCATCCAGACGGCGCGATGGGCACCGCCCTCGTCGGGCATGCGCCAGACGCTGGCGGGTGCAGGGGAAGGCGCGGGCGCGGGAGCGGGCGCCGGCGGCGGAAATGGGAGCGAGGGGCCGCCGGCGCTGCCGCCGCCACCGCCGCAGGCGCTCAGCAGTCCATGGAAGAGGCCCAGGCCACCGAGGCCCAGGAGCGTTCGTCGAGTCGTCATAAGAATCAGGGTTTCTACGGAGTCCCGGATTCTGTAGACGCTCACTCATCCGCACAATTGATCTTTTCTGGCCATATCAATCGATCTGGCTCATGAAATGACCGTCTTCACGCGCGAAGCCCCACAGGCTGTCGAACACCTCGCGCACCAGCGGCAGGCGCGACGGGCCTTCCGTGCGGGAGATCCAGAGGGTGCCGAGCGGCAGGCTCGGCGAGGCCGCCAGGTGGCGCAAGCGGCCGCTGCGCAGCGCATCGTCGGCCGAGAGCCGCGACACCAGCGCGAGGCCGCGGCCGCGCAGTGCGGCGTCGAGCAGCAGGCGCGGGTCGTCGTAGATCGCGGCCTTGCGCAACTGGCCGAAGTGCTCGCGGATGAAGGGGCCGATGCGGTCGCTCGTGAGGTCGGCCTCGAGGCACAGCAGGCCGGGCGCGGCATCCGTGTCGGCGTCGGGCAGGCCGACCGCCACCAGCTCGTCGCTCAGCAGCGGCACCTCGAACACGCCCGGCTGCTGCAGCGGCTCGCGCGTGATCGCGATGTCCACGTCGAGCTCGTCGATGAAGCGGGCGCTCTCGTCGACCGAGACGATCGGGCACAGGTCGGGATGCGCCTGCAGCAGCCGGTCGATGCGCGGCTGCAGCCAGCCGTGCGCGACGGGCGCGGGGCAGACCAGCGTGACGAGGCGGTCGTCCATGTAGGTCTCGATGCGGTGCAGGCCGTGGCGGATCTGCTCGAGCGACTTGCCCACGCTGTCGAGCAGCAGGCCGCCGGCCACGGTCAGCTCCACGCCGCGTCCCTTGCGCCGGAACAGCGGCTGGCCGACCTGCTGCTCGAGCTGCGCGATCTGGTGGCTGATGGCCGATTGCGAGACGTGAAGCTCCTCGGCCGCGCGCGAGTAGTTGCCCAGGCGCGCGGCCGCTTCGAAGCCGATCAGGAATTTGAAGGAGGGCAGTCTGGCGTTGGACATGGGAACCCGGTCGATGGATCGGCACACAAGATAGCGCCTTTCATCGACGGGGTTCAGTGCGCGGCGTCGGCGTCCTCTTCGTGACCACCGCCATACAGCTGCGCCAGCACCTCCACCGGGTGGCGCAGGCGCCGCGCCCGCAGCCGCTCGACCTGGCTGCGGCACGAATAACCCGTGGCGAGAAATTCCGCCGGCGCGGGCTCGGCCGCCAGCAGCGGCGCCCACGACTGCGAGAAGATCCGCTGCGAGGTCTGCAGATTGCGCTGCTCGTGGCCGTAGGTGCCCGACATGCCGCAGCAGCCGCTGGCCTGCGCCTCGAGCCGCAGGCCGGCGCGCGCGAACACCCGCGGCCACAGCGCGGCGGCCGCGGGCGCGTTGGTCTTCTCGGTGCAATGCGCGAGCAGGCGGAAGTCGCCCGGCGCGGCGCGCGGCGGCGCTTCGGCGGGCAGCGCATCGAGCAGCCATTCCTGCGGCAGCAGCACCGAAGGCAGGCGCGCCATCCGCGGCAGCTTGGCGTACTCCTGGCGGTAGACCAGCGTCATCGCGGGATCGAGGCCGACCAGCGGCACGCCGCATTGCGCCAGCGCATCGAGCATGTCGGCGTTGCGGCGCGCCGCGCGGTCGAAGGCGCGCAGGAAGCCCTGCACCTGCAGCGGCTTGCCGTTGGGCCGGAAGGGCGCGAGCCACACGGTGCAGCCCAGTCGCGCGGCCAGCGCGATGAAGGCCGCGAACACGGGCGTCTCGAAGTAGCGCGTGAAGGCGTCCTGCACCAGCACCACCGAACGCGCGCGCTCGTCGGCACTCAGCCGCGCCAGCGCCGAGGGCGTGGCGTGGCGCACGTTCCAGCGCCGCAGGGTGGCGCCGAAATCGAAGCGGCTCAAGAGCGGTGCATCGACCATGCCGGCATGTCGCGCGAGCAGGCCGCGCACCGCGGGCAGGGCCATCAGGCCGTTGTAGAGCGCCGGCATGCGTGCGAGGCCGGGCATGCTGTATTCGAGCGAGCCGATGAAGTAGTCCTTGAGCGGGTGCAGGTAGCGCGCGTGGTAGAGCTCGAGAAAGCGCGCACGGAAATCCGGCACGTCGACCTTCACCGGGCATTGCCCCGCGCAGGACTTGCAGGCCAGGCAGCCGGCCATCGCCTCGTAGACCTCGTGCGAGAAATCGTCGGCGGCCTTCGCGCTCCGCCGGCCGTTGCGCCAGCGCTCGGGCAGCCCGGCCAGGAACGAGGGCTGCCGCGCCGCGGCCTGCAGCACGTCGACGCCGGCCTCGCCCTGCAGCCGCAGCCATTCGCGCAGCAGCGAGGCGCGCCCCTTGGGCGAATGGCGGCGCTCGCGCGTGGCCTTCCACGAGGGGCACATGGCGTCGTCGGGGTCGAAGTCGTAGCAGGCGCCGTTGCCGTTGCAATGCAGGCCGCCGGCGTAGCTCTGCCACACGCGTTCGTCGATGCGGCGGTCGGCGTCGGCGCGCATCGGCACCTCGTCGATGCGCAGCAGCGCCGCATCGACGCCCGCGGGCGTCGCGATCTTGCCGGGGTTGAGCTGGTTGTGCGGATCGAAGGCGGCCTTGAGTTCCCGCAGCGACGCATACAGCGGGCCGAAGAAGGCCGGCGCGTATTCGGAGCGCACGCCCTTGCCATGCTCGCCCCAGAGCAGGCCGCCGTACTTTTGCGTGAGCCGCGCGACCGCGTCGGAGAGCGGGCGGATCAGCGCGGCCTGGGCCGGGTCCTTGAGGTCGAGCGCGGGCCGCACATGCAGCACGCCGGCGTCCACATGACCGAACATGCCGTACGAGAGGCCGTGGCCGTCGAGCAGCGCGCGGAACTCTGCGATGTAGTCGGCGAGCCGCTCGGGCGGCACGGCGGTGTCTTCCACGAAGGGCTGCGGCCGCGCCTCGCCCTGCACATTGCCCAGCAGGCCCACCGCGCGCTTGCGCATCGCGTAGACCCGGGTCACGGCGGCATGGCCGGCCGCGATGGTGTGGCCCAGGCGCGCCGCGCCGGCATCGCGCGCGAGGTGCGCGACGAAGGCCGCGACGCGGGTCTCGAGCGCCTCCTGCGAATCGCCGCTGAACTCGACCATGTTGATGCCGCGCGTGGGCGCGCTGTCTCCGCTCGAGGGGAAGTACTCGGCCACGCCCTGCCACACGATGTCCTCCATCGCGAGCATCAGCACGCGCGAGTCCACGGTCTCGATCGACAGCGGCGCATGCGCCATCAGCGCCTGGGCGTCGCGCAGCGCATCCATGAAGCTCGCATAGCGCACGTTGACCAGCATCGTGTGGCGCGGAATCGGCAGCAGGTTGAGCTCGGCCTCGACGATGAAGCCCAGCGAGCCTTCGGCGCCGCAGAGCACGCTGTTGAGGTTGAAGCGTCCGTCGCGCTCGCGCAGGTGCGCGAGGTCGTAGCCGGTGAGGCAGCGGTTGAGCCTGGGAAAGCGTTGCTCGATCAGCGCGGCATCGCGCTCGGCGATCCGGTGCGCGCAGCGCCAGGCATCGCCCACGCGGCCCGGGCGCGCCAGCTGGGCCTGGAGTTCGTCGGGTCCGGCGGGGCGGCTTTCGAAGCGCTCGCCGCCCGGCAGCACGACCTCGAGCGCGAGCACGTGGTCGCGCGTCTTGCCGTAGCTGCAGCTGCCCTGGCCGCTCGCGTCGGTGCTGACCATGCCGCCGATGGTGGCGCGGTTCGAGGTCGACAGCTCGGGCGCGAAGAACAGGCCGTGCGGCGCGAGCGCCGCGTTGAGCTGGTCCTTGACCACCCCGGCCTGCACGCGCGCCACGCGCCGCACCGGATCGATCCAGACGATGCCGTTCAGGTGCCGCGACAGGTCGACCGCGATGCCGTCGGTCAGCGACTGCCCGTTGGTGCCGGTGCCGCCGCCGCGCGGCGCGAGCACCACGCGCCGATGCTCGTCGCGGTCTATCAGCGTCGCGAGCCGCACCACGTCGTCGGCATGCTTCGGGAACACCACGGCCTGCGGCAGCCGCTGGTAGATCGAGTTGTCGGTCGCGAGCACCGTGCGGTCGGCATGACGCTGGCTGATCTCGCCCTCGAAGCCTGCGGCGGCCAGCGCCGCGAGAAACTGCCGATAGTGCTGCGCCAGCGTGACCGGGGGTGGAACGTGGGCGATCATGGCTGGCCGTGCGTGCCGATCAGTCCGCCTTGAGGCGGCCTTGCTTGACCAGCCGCGCCGCCAGCACCGCGTCCTCCTGCACCAGCCGCTGCAGGTAGGCCGCGCTCTCGGCGAAGGGCTCGCTGCCCAGTTCGCGGATCGGCTTCGAGAACTCCGGCTCGGCCACCGACTTCGCGATCCAGCCCTGCAGGCTAGCGACGGTCTGCGGCGCGATGCCCCTGGGCGCGAACACGCCGACGAAGGTGGTGGCGTCGAAGTTCGCAATGCCCTGCTGCGCCAGATTCGGCACGCTGGCCAGCATGCCGCCGACCTGCGGGCCGAGCACCAGCAGCGCGCGCAGGCCGCCGCTCTTGATGTGCGGTGCCGAGCTCGTGATCTGGTCGATCACGGCGTCGATCTGGCCGCCGAGCAGGTCGACCACGGCCGGTCCCGAACCCTTGTAGGGCACGGCATTGACGCGTGCCTTCGCGGCATCCTCGAGCTGCAGCAGCGCCAGGTGGTTCGGCGAGCCCGGGCCCGCATGGCCGATGGTCACGTTCTCGCTCCCGGCCTGCATCGCCCGCAGGAAGTCGCCCGCGGTCTTGAAGCGCGCATCGTTGGCGCGCACCACCACCACCACGGGCGTGCGGCTCAGCACGGCCACCGGCACGAAGCTGTCGGCGCGGTAGGGCACCTTGATCATCTCGGGCAGGGTGCCGAGCTGGCCCGGCGTGGCCACCAGCAGCGAATGGCCGTCGTTCTCGGCGCGCGCGGCCCAGCCGGTGCCCACGGCACCGCCGCCACCGGCGCGGTTGTCGACGATCACCGACTGCCCCGCATGCCGCGTCAGCGGCACGCCCAGGGTGCGGGCGGTGATGTCCACGTTGCCGCCCGGCGCGAAGGGCACGATCAGCGTGAGGGGCTTGGTCGGAAAGGCCCGGCCCTGTGCCCTGCCGGGCCAGGCCGCCGCCGATGCGGCGAGCGCGACGCCGCCCTGGATGAAGGTCCTGCGGTTGAACTTGTTGTCGGTCATTCGAACGTCTCCCTGTGATGAATCAATGGTTCCAGTAAAGCTGCGTGGGGTTGCGCACCAGCACCTGTCGCAGATCGCCGTCGGGCAACCAGGCGCGCAGCGCTCCGGCCAGTTCGCTGCTGGCGGTGGAGCGCGCGTCGATGCCGGGATGCGGCCAGTCCGATCCCCAGAGGATGCGTTCGGGGTTGGCGCGCGCCAGCGCATGGGCCAGCGGGATCACGGCGGGATCGGTGGCGCAGGCCGATGCACTGAGCCGGTAGGCGCCCGAGAACTTGACCCAGGCGCGCCCTTCCGCGAGCAGCGCGCGCAGGTTCGCGAGCCCGCGGCCCTGCGGCGTCCAGCCCGGGGCCGGATGGCCGAAGTGGTCGACCACCACCTGCAACCCGGTGGCGGCAATGCGCGGCACCAGAAAGGGATCGCGTTCCACGTCGACCAGCAGCTGCAGGTGCCAGCCGAAGGCCGTGATGCGGCTGGCAATGGCACGCAGGCTGGCGGCCGACACGCCGCCCGAGAACAGCGCGTTGCAGCGCGCGCCGCGCACGCCCAGCGCGTGCAGTTCCTCGATCTCGCGCTCGCTCGTGTCCTCGAAGATCACGGCCACGCCGCGCATGCTGCCGGGCGCCGCTTCGCGCAGCGTGCGCTTGAGCAGCGAATGGTCGCGGCCGTAGACGCTGGGCTGCACCAGCACGCAGCGCTCGACGCCCACCGGGCCGAAGGCGGCCCGGTAGTCGGCCATGGAGGCCGGAGCCGGCGTGTACGAACGCTCGTCGATCAGCGGGAATTCGCGCGCGTCGCCGAAGACGTGGAAGTGGGTGTCGCAGGAGCCTTCGGGGAATATCTCGGGGCGGTCATCGCTCACGGGCGGGTGGCGGTCATGCGGGGAAAGCGAGGTCATGGAGAGGAAGCTGGGGATGCGGGCTTATTGTTCTAAGACGCCCCCGCATGCGGCAAGATCATCTTTGTCATCTTCATCGTGAACCGGATTCATCCCATGAACGCCGCCGGCGGTCCGCCCCTGAACCTGCGCAGCATCGACCTCAACCTGCTGGTCATCTTCGAAGCCCTGTTCGAGGAGCGCAGCGTGGTCAAGGCCGCGACCCGGCTGGGCCTGACCGCCTCGGCCGTGAGCCATGCGCTGCGCCGCCTGCGCACGCAGTTCAAGGACCCGCTGCTGACGCGCACGCCGCAGGGCATGGCGCCCACGCCCGAGGCCGTGCGGCTGGCCACGAGCTTTCGCAAGGCCTTCAGCGAGATCGAGAGCGCGATCGAGGTGCGCGGCGGTTTCGATCCCGCGACCGCGCGCCGCACCTTCCACCTGCGGCTGTCGGACTACGTCGGCGTGCTGCTGCTGCCGCGGCTGTGCATCCACCTGAGCTCGGTGGCGCCCGGCGTCAGCCTGTCGGTGCAGTCCTTCGACATGTACCAGCCCTCGGACCGCGTGGAGTACGAGGGCGTGGAGATCCGGCTGTCGGTGTCGCGCGGCCGTTCGGTGCTGTCGGCTTCGCGGCGCATCCTCGACGACCAGTGGATGGTGCTGATGCGCAAGGGCCATCCCGCGGCCTCCGAACCGATGACGCTCGACAGGTACCTCTCGCTGGGCCACCTCAAGGTCTCGGGCGTGGGCAGCAGCATCCTCGACGAGATCCTGGCCGAGCGCGGGCTCGCGCGCCGCGTGATGATCCAGGTGCCGACCTGGCTCGGCATGGTGCCGGTGATCGAATCCACCGACCTGATCGCGGCCATGCCCGCGCACTGGATGGACAGCGTGCTCTCGGGCTCGGACTGCGTGGCGGTGCCGATGCCGCTGCCCGAGCTGGGCCTGTCGATCGACGCGGTCTGGCATCCGCGCAACGAGCACGACGCGGGCCACCGCTGGTTCCGCGAACTGATCCACCGGATCTTCGAGGAGGCCTGCGACAAGTCGCGCGTGCTGCGCTGAACGCCGCCGCGGCCATCGATGACGAAAGCTCACGAGAGGCCCAGGACTCATCGCTTGTGCCCCCGCGTGCCGCGCCGGAAACTGAACGCCATTCATCCAGTTCACCCGGCCCACACACGGAGCACGCAAGCAATGCAGCAGTACAGACTCTTCATCGGCAACGAATGGCAGGCGAGCGCCTCGGCCCAGTGGTTCGATTCGCTCGACCCGTTCTCGGGCGAGCCCTGGGCCCGCATTCCGCAGGGCAATGCCGAGGACGTCGACCGCGCGGTGAAGGCGGCCGAGGCCGCGATGCAGGGCCCGTGGGGCCAGATGTCGGCCACGCAGCGCGGCATGCTGCTGCATCGCCTGGGCGCGCTGATCGAGGCCAACCTCGACACCCTCACCGAGGCCGAGGCGCGCGACAACGGCAAGCTGCGCAGCGAGGTGCGCGGCCAGGTGTCGTACATGGCGAAGTACTTCTATTACTACGGCGGCCTGGCCGACAAGATCCAGGGCGCGGTGATCCCGATCGACAAGCCCAAGGTCTTCAACTACACGCGCCTCGAGCCGATCGGCGTGGTCGGCACCATCACGCCGTGGAACTCCTCGCTGCTGCTGACGGCATGGAAGGTGGCGCCGGCGCTCGCGGCCGGCAACGCCATCGTCGCCAAGCCCTCGGAGCACACCTCGGTGTCGCTGCTCGAGCTCGCGCGGCTGTTCGTCGAAGCGGGCTTTCCGCCCGGCGTGTTCAACGTGGTCACGGGCTTCGGCAAGGAGGTGGGCGAGCCGCTGGTCGAGCATCCGGGCGTGGCCTGCATCGCCTTCACCGGCGGCGACGAGGGCGGGCGCCGCGTGAGCGTGGCGGCGGCGAAGCACTTCAAGCGCGTGACGCTCGAGCTCGGCGGCAAGTCGCCCAACATCGTGTTCGACGACGCCGACCTCGCGCGCGCCGCCAACGGCGTGATCACCGGCATCTTCTCGGCCGGCGGCCAGACCTGCATGGCGGGCTCGCGGCTGCTGCTGCAGGAGAGCATCCACGACGAGTTCGTCGAGCGGCTGGTCGCGATCGCCTCCAAGGCCAAGCTCGGCGATCCTTCGCTGCCCGACGTGCAGGTGGGGCCGGTGGCCACGCGACCGCAGTTCGACAAGGTGGTGAGCTACATCGACATCGCCAGGGCCGAGGGCGCGCACTGCGCGTTCGGTGGCAAGGTGCGCAGCGGCCCGGGCTACGGCGCGGGCCAGTTCGTCGAGCCGACCATCTTCACGGGCGTGGACAACGGCATGCGCATCGCGCAGGAGGAAGTGTTCGGGCCGGTGCTGTCGGTGCTCAAGTTCAAGGACGAGGCCGACGCGGTGCGCATCGGCAACGACATCCGCTTCGGCCTCGCGGCCGGCGTGTGGACGCGCAGCCTGCACCGCGCGATGCACATGTCGGAGCGGCTCAAGGCCGGCACGGTGTGGATCAACAACTACCGCTCGACCAGCTTCACCACGCCCTTCGGCGGCTTCAAGGACAGCGGCCAGGGCCGCGAGGGCGGCGTGGAGGCGGTGAAGGAATTCCTCGAGACCAAGAGCGTGTGGATCTCGACCGAGCTCGACATGCCGGACCCGTTCATCCGCAAGTACTGACAGCCGCGCGCGACGCAACGACACGAGAAGAAAGTGGAGACATGAACGAAGCATCCCTGCCCATCGACCGCTGCGACGTGCTGGTCGTCGGCTGCGGCATCTCGGGCCTGAGCGCGGCGGTGGCCGCGGCCGCCGCGGGCGCGACCGTGACGGTGCTGGAACGCGCCACACCCGAGGAGTTCGGCGGCAACACGCGCTGGACCGAGTCCTACTTCCGCATGAAGAGCGAGACCGAGGTCAGCGACGATTTCGAGCAACTGCTGGTGGCCAATGCCGGCCACCACATCGACCCCGAGATCGTGCAGCACGCGGCCGCGCCCTACGAGGACTGGCCGCCGCACGTCAAGGCGCACGGCATGCCCGACCCCGAGCTGGTCGCCACGCTGGCCGGCGAGGCCGGCGCCACGGTGCGGTGGCTCCAGGGCTTCGGCGTGCGCTTCGCGGCGCTGCCGACCTACTTCGTGACCGCGGCCGCGCCGCGGCTGATGCCGGTGGGCGGCGGCCTCGCGCTGATCGAGGCGCTGCGCGACGAAGCGCTGCGCCTGGGCGTGGCGATCCGCTACCGCAGCACCGCGCAGCAGCTGCGGCGCGCCGACGCGCGCGGCGAGCTGGCGGTCGACACCGTCGGGCCCGACGGCAGCGTGCGGCGCATCGTGGCGCGCGGCGTGGTGCTGGGCACGGGCGGCTTCGAGGGCAACCCCGAGATGCTCACGCGCTACATCGGCCCGCAGGCGCGCTACCTGCGGCCGGTGGCGCGCGGCGGCTACTACAACCGCGGCGAGGGCATCCGCATGGCGCTCGATGCCGGCGGCGCGCCGGCCGGCGACTTCGGCTCCTACCATGCCGAGCCGATGGACCCGCGCTCGGCCCAGGTCGAGCCGCTGGTGATGAGCTTCTCGTACGGCCTGCTGGTCAACAAGGAGGGCCGGCGCTTCGTCGACGAGGCGCCCGGGCCGGTCGACGTGCACTACGACCCGATCGCGCGCGCCATCAAGGACCAGCCCGACGGCATCGCCTTCATGGTCTACGACCAGCGCATCCACGAGGTGCCGAACTGGAAGAAGGGCATCCGCACCGACCAGCCGCCGATCGAGGCCGGGTCGCTGGAAGCGCTCGCGCGCGCCTGCGGCATCGACCCGGCCGGCCTGCTGGCCACGGTGGCGGCCTTCAACGCGGCCTGCGCGGGCGATGCCGACGCGCGCTTCGCGCCGCTCGCGGTGGACGGCGTGGCCACCGCGGGTATCGCGCCGCCCAAGTCGAACTGGGCGCTGCCGCTGGCGCGCGGACCCTTCTGCGCCTACCCGGTGATGTCGGGCATCTGCTTCACCTTCGGCGGCGTGAAGACCAACCGCGATGCGCAGGTGATCGACAACGACGGCCGCACCATCCCCGGCCTCTATGCGGCCGGCGAGGCCGCGGGCCTCTACCACCAGGTCTACACGGGCGCGACCTCCGTGCTGCGCGGCGCCGTGTTCGGACGCATCGCTGGCGCGCATGCCGCGCGCCACGCGATACCGCGCTGACGCGGCCCCCGCTTTCTTTCCGGCCGCCCAGCCATCACCGCCCGCGCGGTGCGGCGCGGCACGTCCATACAACCAAGGAGACAGACATGCCCTTCATCACGACGCGCCGCCTCGCGGCCCTGGCCATCGCCTGCGCGGCCCTCGGCGGCTTCGCGGCCCGCGCCGACTGGGCACCGCCCGGGCCCATTCGCCTGGTCGTGCCCTATGCGCCCGGCGGCGGCACCGACGTGCTCGCGCGGCTGGTCGCCACGCAGATCGGCAGCACGCTGGGCCAGCCGCTGATCGTCGAGAACCGGCCCGGGGTCAACGGCATCCTCGGCGCCAACTACGTCTATGCGGCGCCGGCCAACGGCACCACGCTGCTGTTCGCGGCGGCCGACTTCATCTCGGTCTCGCCGCACATCTACAAGAAGGCCGTGCGCTACGACCCCGACGGCTTCCAGCCCGTGGCACTGGTCGCGAAGATGGGCTTCGTGATGGCCGCGCGGCCCGCGAGCGAGACCAAGGACGTGGCCGACTTCGTGGCCCGCGCGCGCGCCAGGGAGGTCACCTATGCGCACTGGGGCCCGGGCAGCATGGCGCAGATGGGCATGGAGCTGCTGCGCTCGCGCGCCGAGGGCACGAAGGCGCTGCCCGTGCCCTATGCGGGCGCCGCGCCCGTGATGTCGGCCGTGATGGCCGGCGACGTCGAGTACGGCTTCGTGCCCACGCCGCTGGCGGTCGCGAGCCGCAGCAAGCTCAAGCTGTTCGCGCTCGGCTCGCCCGAGCGCTTCGCGGGCCTGCCCGACGTGCCGACGCTCAAGGAGCTCGGTTACGCGGTCGATGCCGACACCTGGTTCGGCATCCTCGCGCCGCCCGGCACGCCCGCCGCCGTGGTCGAGGCGCTGCAGGCGCAGGTCGAGAAGGTGGTGCGCGATCCGGCGGCACGCGCGCGCATGACCGACATCGGCTACACGCCCTCGAACATCGCGCCGCGCGACTTCGGCGCCTTCGTGAAGAGCGAGAACGCGCGCTGGGGCACGGTGGTGCGCGCCGCGCGCATCCAGGTGGAGGAATAGGTGCCGCCGCGGCTCGTCCTGGTCAAGAATGGCGCCTCGATCCAAGGGCCGCGATCCGTCATGAAGCGAAAAATCCCCAGCACCGTCGCCTTGTCGCTGTTCGAGTCGGCCGCGCGCCACGAGAGCTTCGCGCGCGCCGCGGCCGAGATGTACCTGACCGAGAGCGCGGTGAGCCGGCAGATCGCCGTGCTCGAGGGCTTCCTCGGCGTGAAGCTGTTCAGCCGCGGCAAGAAGCAGGTGGTGCTGACCGACGCGGGCCGGCTCTATGCGCGCAACATCCGCGGCAACCTCGACGAGATCGAGCTGCATACCAAGTCGCTGATGCAGCACAAGGGCGCGGGCGGCGTGCTCGAGCTCGCCGTGATCCCGACCTTCGCGAGCCGCTGGCTGCTGCCACGGCTGCACGACTTCCTGCGCAGGAACCCGGGCATCACCGTCAACCTGTCGGAGCGCGCCGAGCCCTTCGCGTTCCGCGGCACCAATCTCGATGCCGCGCTGCACTTCGACGACCCGGTGTGGGATGCGGTCGAGAAGGTGCACCTGTTCGAGGAGGAGGTGGTGCCGGTGCTGAGCCCGGCCCACTTCGACCTCTCGAAGCTGAAGAAGCCCGCCGGCCTGATCGCGCTGCCGCTGCTGCACAAGCGCGTGCGGCCCGAGGCCTGGCAGCGCTGGTTCGAGGCCGCGGGCTCGACGCAGCCGGTGCCGCCGCCGGCGATGCGCTTCGAGCTCTATGCGATGGTGATCGATGCCGCGCGCGCGGGCCTGGGCGTGGGGCTGGTGCCGCGCTTCTACGTGCAGGAGGACGTGGCGCGCGGCACGCTGGCCATGCCCTTCGACATCAGCCTCAAGCACGAGAAGCGCTACTGCCTCGTCTACCCCGAGCACAAGCGCGATTCGCAGGCGGTGCAGCTGTTCAGCGAGTGGGTGGTGGAGGCGGCGGCCGAGTTCAGCACGGGCGCGCAGGCGGTGCGGCGGCCGAGGAAGCGCGCCTGATTCGCTGACCCCAAAAGAAAACGGCCCCGCGGGGCCGTCTTCATCGCGTGCATGCGGCCTGCGAGAGGCCGCGGTGCATCACTTCTTCTTCGCGGCCACGGCCTTCTTGGCGGGGGCGGCAGCAGCCTTCTTCGCGACCGGCTTGGCAGCGGGCTTCGCAGCCGACTTGGCGGCGGGCTTGGCGTCGGCCTTGCGCTTGGCGGCCTTCGGGTCCACGGCGGCCTTGAAGGCGGCGCCCGGCACGAACTTCGGCACCTTCTGGGCGGCGATCTTGATCTTGGTGCCGACGCTCGGATTGAAACCGGTGCGGGCTGCACGAGCAACTTGCTTGAAGGTGCCGAAACCGACGATCTGGACGGGGTCGCCCTTCTTCACGGCGGCGACGATGGAGCTGGTGACCGTTTCCACGATGCGCGCGGCTTCTGCCTTGCTGACGTTGTGGGTGGTGGCGATTTTCTCAACGAGTTCGATGCGGTTCAACTGAGTTCCTGATAGGTTTGATTCGTCATGTTGCCTATGACGGCGCAGCCTCGGATGCAGGCTGCAAGCGGCGTGGAGTGTATTCGAACGCGAGAGAGGGCCTGCGGTGCGAAGGGAGAGTGGGGCTTTCTCATGCACGCGCGACGCTGCGCAGCCGCAGTGCGATCGCGAGGCCGGCGAGCGCCGCGCCCGCGCCGATGAGGAACACGCCGCCATAGCCCGCGCGGTCCGCGAGCAGCCCGGCCACGGGGCCGGTGAGCCCGTAGGCCAGATCCTGGAAGGCCGAGAAGCCGCCGAGCGCGGTGCCGCGCAGTTGCGGTGCCACCAGCCGCACCACTTCTCGGCCCATGGCCGGAAAGATCATCGAGCAGCCGAGGCCGGTGAGGAAGGCACCCGCGAGCGCGGCGACGGGGCTCGGCGCCTGCCAGATCAGCGCCTGGCCGAAGGCCTCGACCGCCAGCGACACGATCGCCACCGGCAGCCCGCCGATGCGGTCGGGCAGATGCCCGAACAGCAAACGCACCAGCACGAAGCCGCTGCCGAAGGCCGTGAGCCCGAGGCCCGCATGCGACCAGTGCTGGCCGCGGAAGTGCAGCACGAAGAAGGCGGAGATGGCCGCGAAGCCGATGCCCTGCAGGCACACGATCAGCCCATGCGGCCAGATGATGCCGAGCACGCTGCGCAGCGAGGGCCGGCCCGCGCCCGGCTGCACCGCCACGCCCTCGAGCCGCCACACGGCCAGCAGCCCGATGCAGGGCAGCAGCGCGCTCGCGGCCATCGCACCCGCGAAGCCGAAGCGTTCGAGCAGCGCGAGGCCGACCGGACCGCCGACCGCGAGCGCGCCGTAGATGGCGGCACCGACGAGCGCGAGCACCTGGCCCGAGCGCGCGGGGCCGACGAGGCCGATGCCCCAGCCGATCACGCCGACGGCCACCAGGCTCTCGCCGAGGCCCAGCAGCAGGCGGCCCGCGACCAGCAGGGCGAAGCCGATCCACGGCGTGGGAATCCACAGGCCCGCGAGCCACGCGACGAGCGCGCCCGCGACATAGAAGGCCAGCCCGCGCACCACGGCGCGCTTGGGACCCTGGCGGTCCGACAGGCTGCCCGCGTGGGCGCGCGTGAGCACGGTGGCGAGGAAGGCGATGCCGACCGCGAGGCCGGCCCAGAAGTTGCCGAGGCCCAGCCGCGTCGTCACGTGGACCGGCACCACGGGCAGCGAGAGGCCGACGCAGAGGTAGGAGATGAAGAGCACCGCGGCGAGCAGCAGCAGGCGGCTCTGCGCGGAGCGGGACGGCGCGGGAATCGCCGGGACGGAAGTGGAGGTCATTGAGGAGGTCCAGGTGATTCCTCGGACGGCCGGTGCGAAAAGGAAAACGCACCCCGGCCGCGAGGATCGCGGGGGTGCGTTGCTTGACGTCAGACGCTTACGGCCAGCGGGGCTGGCGGGAAAAAAGAAAGGCTCAGCCCAGCCGCATCGAGAGCTCGACGTCGGAGGCGAAGGGCACCGACAGGTAGCCGGCCGCGCTCGAGCGCACGCGCGCGAGGTATTCGGGGCTGTGGTCGGCGTTGTCGGCGATCACGAGCGCGCCGGGACGCAGGCGCGGCTCGACCAGCGCCAGCACCCCGGGATAGAGCGCCTTGGCGCCGTCGAGCAGCAGCAGGTCGATGCGGTCGGGCAGGTCGGTGGCCAGCGTGCGCAGCGCGTCGCCTTCGCGGACCTCGACCAGGTCGGCGAGGCCGCCGGCCGCGAGGTTCGCGCGGGCGCGCGCCACCTTCGAGGCTTCGAACTCGGTGCTCAGCAGCCGGCCGCCGCCGTTGTCGCGCAGGGCCGCGGCCAGGTGCAGGGTGGAGATGCCGAACGAGGTGCCGAACTCGACGATGCTGCGCGCGCCGTTGCCGCGCGCGAGCATGTAGAGCAGCGTGCCGGTCTCGCGCGAGACGGCGAGCGGGAAGTCCTTCAGGCGGGCGTAGAAATCGAGGTACTCGGTGCGGCTTTGCATCAGGCGCGCGAGCTCGTCGCTCGACAGGCCGGCAACGGCGGCGCTGGTGCGCGGCGAGGAGGCATCGGCCTCGGCGAACAGGCGCTCCAGCAGGGGCGCGAGCGGTGCGGTGGTCAGTGTGTTCATGGTGTTCTTCGGGAGTCGGACGGTGTGCGTCGATAATATGAAGGAAGCTTCAGATTTTCCATTCGCATTCCGAAAGCCACGCCATGCCCACCCGCCGCAGCGCCCCGCTCTCCTCGAGAAGACAGCCCCAGCAGGCCCGTTCGAGCGACCTTGTCGCGGCGATCCTCGAAGCCGCCCTTCAGGTTCTGGCCAAGGAGGGCGTGCACCGCTTCACCACCACGCGCGTGGCCGAGCGCGCGGGCGTGAGCGTGGGGTCGGTCTACCAGTACTTTCCGAACAAGGCCTCGATCCTGTTCCGGCTGCAGAGCGACGAATGGCGCCAGACCACCGAGCTGCTGTGCGGCATCCTCGAGGACGTGCAGACGCCGCCGCTCGATCGCCTGCGCCGGCTGGTCCATGCCTTCGTGCGCTCGGAGTGCGAGGAGGCCGGCATGCGCACCGCCCTGCACGACGCGGCGCCGTTCTACCGCGACGCACCCGAGGCTCAGGCCGCGCGCGCCGCGGGCGAACGCGCGATGCAGGCCTTCCTGCGCGAGGCGCTGCCCGGCTTGTCGAAGGCGAAGCGCGCGCTGGCCGGCGAGCTGGTCACCACCACCTTCAGCGCGGTCGGCAAGCAGTTCTCGGAAACGCCGCGCACCGAGGCGCAGATCAAGGCCTACTCCGAGGCGCTGGCCGACATGCTGTGCGCCTACCTGCGCAGCCTCGGCGCGGAGTGATCGGGCCTCAAGAAAAAGAGTCCCGGCGCGGACCCCGCGGCGGGACTCTTCTCGACGCGCGAGCGCCTTGTCTTACTTGTCGTGATGCAGGTAGGTGGCCTGGCGCGGCAGCAGCAGGCTGACCAGGAAGGCCACGCCCATCATCGCGGTCACGTACCAGTAGAAGTAGGACTCGTGGCCGATCGACTTCAGGCCCAGCGCCACGTACTCGGCGCTGCCGCCGAAGATGGCGTTGCCCACCGCGTACGACAGGCCCACGCCGAGCGCGCGCACCTCGGGCGGGAACATCTCGGCCTTCACGATGCCGCTGATCGAGGTGTAGAAGCTCACCACCGCCAGCGCGACGGTGATCAGCACGCCGGCCATCAGCGGGCTCGCGACGTTCTGCAGGCTGCTGAGCACCGGCACCGTCATCAGCATGCCGAGCGCGCCGAACAGCAGCATGTTGCTGCGCCGGCCGATGCGGTCCGACAGCGCGCCGAACAGCGGCTGCATGCACATGTAGATGAACAGGCAGGCGGTCATCACGTTGCTGGCGGTCTTGATCGACATGCCGGCCGAGTTCACCAGGTACTTCTGCATGTAGGTGGTGAAGGTGTAGAAGATCAGCGAGCCGCCGGCCGTGTAGCCCAGCACCACGAAGAAGGCGCGCTTGTGGTGGCGGAACAGCTCGCCCATGGTGCCGGCGCCCTTGGCGGCGCGGGTCTTGGTGCTGGCGGTCTCGGTCAGCGTGCGGCGCAGCAGCAGCGCCACGATGGCCGCCACCGCACCCAGCACGAAGGGAATGCGCCAGCCCCAGGCCTTGAGCTCGGCTTCGTCGAGCACCTGCTGCAGCACCACCACGACCACCACCGCGAGCAGCTGGCCGCCGATCAGCGTGACGTACTGGAACGAGGAGAAGAAGCCGCGCTGGCCGCGCATCGCCACTTCGCTCATGTAGGTGGCGGTGGTGCCGTACTCGCCGCCGACCGACAGGCCCTGCAGCAGCCGCGCGAGCAGCAGCAGCGCGGGCGCGGCGGCGCCGATCTGCGCATAGGTCGGCAGGCAGGCGATCACCAGCGAGCCCACGCACATCATCACGACCGAGGTCACCATCGAGGTCTTGCGGCCCTTGCGGTCGGCGATGCGGCCGAACAGCCAGCCGCCGATCGGGCGCATCAGGAAGCCGGCCGCGAACACGCCGGCGGTGTTGAGCAGCTGCACCGTGGGGTCGGACTTGGGGAAGAAGGCCGGCGCGAAGTAGATCGCGCAGAAGGCGTAGACGTAGAAGTCGAACCACTCCACCAGGTTGCCCGAGGAGGCGGCGAAGATGGCGAAGATGCGCTTGCGCTTCTCCTCGAAGGTGTAGGGCGTGGTGTCGGCCGGCGAGGCGCCGGCGGGGGCGCCGCCGGTGCGGGCGAGGGTGTTCATGGCGTGTCCTTGTCTCGGGTCGCGGCCGCTGGAGGCGGCCTGAATCGGTGCCCGGGGAGTCTGGCGCGGCGCGCGCGCGCCGTCGTCCGTAGCCCACCGCCGCGCGGCTACGTATCGGTACGCAAGGGTTAACCCTAGGTGACGTTTCCGGGGCGGCGCGGCCCCGGCTACAGCCCGTGCTCGCGCAGGAAGCGGTCGAGCTGGTGGCTGTTCGCGAGGCCCAGCTTGGCGAACACGTGGGCCCGGTGGGTCTCCACCGTGCGCTGCTCGAGCGGCGCGAGCTCGAGCGCGATCTGCTTGTTGGGCTTGCCCTCGGCCACCAGCCGCGCCACCTGCATCTCGCGCGGCGTGAGCTTGTCCCACAGCGCCTGCGCGGCCTGCCGCGCCTGGCGCTTCGCGGCGATCTCGCCGGCGCGCTGCAGGGCGCGCGCGATGCTGTCGAGCAGCTGCTCGTCGTTGCAGGGCTTCTCGAGCCAGCCGAAGGCGCCGTTCTGCACCGCCTCCACCGCCATCGGGATGTCACCATGGCCCGAGAGGAACAGCACCACCAGCGGGCTGTCCTGCGCGCGCAGCGCGTCGAACACCTGCAGCCCGCTCATGCCGTCCATGCGCAGGTCGAGGATGGCGCAGCCCGCGCGCTGCAGGTCGGCGCCGGCCAGGAAGTCCTCGCCCGAGGCGAAGGTCTGCACCGCGTAGCCGCGCGAGAGCAGCAGCAGGCCGAGCGAGCGGCGCACGGCCTCGTCGTCGTCGACCACGCAGAGGTTGTTGGCGGATGCGTTCATGGGGAGGGGATCTCCAGCACGAGGGTGAATACCGTGCCACCGCCCGGACGGTGGTCGAACACCAGCCGGCCGCGGTGCGCCTCGACGATGGTGCGGCAGATGTTGAGGCCGAGCCCGAGGCCGCCGGGCTTGGTGGTGAAGAAGGGCGCGAACACCTGCTCGGCGAGCGCGTCGTCGATGCCCGTGCCGCGGTCGAGCACGCGGATCTCCATGCGGCCCTCGACCACCTCGGCCTCGAGCTCGACCACGCGCCGTTCGACCGGCGTGGCCTGCATCGCCTGCAGGCTGTTGGACAGCAGGTTCAGCAGCACCTGCTCGAGCAGCACGCGGTCGCCGCGCACCGGCGGCAGCGTGGCCGGGATGCGCACCTCGGCGCGCGACTGGCGCTGGCGCATCTCGCCCTGCAGCAGCGCCAGCGCATTGGCGGCCAGCGCCGCCACCGCGCAGTCTTCCGTGCCCGCGGTGCGCTGGCGCACGAAGCCGCGGATGCGCCGCACGATCTCGGCGCTGCGCCGCGCCTGCGCCATGGTCTCGTCGAGGCTGCTGGCCAGCAGCGCCTGGTTGCCCTGCTCGGCGAAGGCCTTGGCCGCGCCCGCGAAGCTGCTCAGCGCCATCAGCGGCTGGTTGAGCTCGTGCGCCAGCGTGGAGGCCATCTCGCCCAGGCTCGCGAGCCGCTGCGCATGCTGCAGCTGCTCGTCGTTCTGGCGCTGGCGCAGCTCGGCGCGCTTCTGCTCGGTGATGTCGACCACCGAGCTCATCCAGCCCGCGTGGCCGCCGTCGGCATCGATCAGCGGCGCGGTGTAGACCATGGTGATGACCTCGCGGCCGTCGCGATGGCGCAGCCGCGATTCGAAGCCCGACAGCGCGGGCTGGCCGCTCATCATGGCGTCGTAGTGGTGCCAGTGGCGCGGCACCTCGTCGGGATGCCAGTAGGGGTAGGGCGGCAGCTTGCCGAGCAGCTCGTCGGCGCCGTAGCCGGTCATCTCGCAAAAGGCCGGGTTGACGTAGGTGATGCGGCCCTCGAGGTCGCGCGCACGCATGCCGACCAGCAGCGAATCCTCCATCGCCTTGCGGAAGGCGTGGGCCTCGTCGAGCTCGTGGGTGCGCTCGCGCACGCGCAGCTCGAGCTCGCGCCGCGCATCGCGCTGCTCGGCGAAGCGGCGCTCGCGCAGCCGCCAGTAGAGGCCGCCGAGCAGCAGCACGCCGGCGCCCAGCAGGCCCAGCATCCAGGTGCGCTCGCGCGCGCGCGTGACCTCGGCATGGTCGACCATCACCGTGAGCGTCCAGCCCAGGTCGGGCAGCGGCTCGTCGATCGCGAGGAAGCTGCGCGGCTTGCCGCCGAGCGCGGTACGCACCAGGTAGCCGGGCTCGCCGTCGCCGCGCTGGGTCTTCCAGGGCAGCGCGGGGAAGCTGGCGCGCGCGCCGTACTGCTGGTCGCGCCGCAGCCGCTCGAGCTGCACCGCGTCGAGCGGGCGCGTGGCCTGATACATCCACGCGGGCACCGAGCTCAGGAACACGATGCCGCGCGCGTCGGTCAGCAGGATCGGGTCGCGCACGAAGGTCCAGGCCTCCTGCAGCGCGCGCAGGCTGACCTTGACCGTCACCACGCCGATCACCGCGCCCGTGTCCGAGCGCACCGGCGCCGAGATGAACAGGCCCGGTTCGCCGGTGGTCTGGCCCACGCCGTAGAACAGGCCGCTGCGGCCCGCGCGCGCATCGATGAAGTAGGGCCGGTTGGCATAGGACTCGCCGACGAAGCTCTGCGGCGTGGCCCAGTTGCTGGCCGCGAGCGTGAGGCCCTGCGGGTCGATCAGGTAGAGCGCGTCGGAGCCGGCCTGCCGGTTCACCTCCTCGATGTAGAGGTTGGCGCGCTGCTTCACGGCCGCGTCGCCGGGGTGCGCGAGCGCGGCCAGCACCTCGGGATGCAGCGCCGCAGTGAACGGCAGGTAGCTGTACTTGCCGGCCGAGTCGCGCAGGCCCAGCACGTGCACTTCCATCGCGCGGCGGATCGAGTCGGCCTGGAAGCTGGCCTCGCGCGCGGCGGCCCATTGGCCGGCGGCGCCGATCAGCAGCGCCGCGAGCGCGAGCAGGCCGGCGCCGAGCAGCAGCGCGCGCCGGCGGCGGCGCGGCGGCGGCTGGGGGGCGGAAGAGGGCGGGGAGGGCGGCATGGAAGCGGGAACGGCCGGCGCGGCGCAGGCGATTCTGCACCGATCGCCCCGCGGCCTTCGCGCCGGCGCCGCTTGCCGCTCAGCGCGCGCGTGTCGCGGCCGCCGCGCCCTTCGCCGCCCACTGCGCGAGCATCGCCTCGACCAGCTGCGACACCATCGCGCGCGTATCCGACCAGGCCATGGTGCGCGTCATGCACGGAAAGGCGATGGTGCCGAACACCGACGCCAGCAGCGTGTCGGCCGCGAGCCGCGAGGACAGCGGCGGGCGCGGCAGCGTGGCGAAGAAGGCATCGACCGTGTCGTAGTAGAGCTGCAGGCTGTCGACCACCGCGCGCGAGCGGCCGAAGGGCCGGCCCTCGCTGTCCAGCGGCGGCGGCTCGCGCAGGCTGGGCGCGGGGAAGATCTCGAGGAACTCCTCCATGTGCGCGAGCCAGTGGTCGGCGGTGGCCATGAACAGCTTGTGCACGCGCCGCGCGGGATCGCGCGTGCGCGCGATGGCCCGGCGCAGGTGCTCGGTGGCGCTGTCCATGTCGCGGCCGCGGATGTGGAAGAACAGGTCCTGCTGGTCGTGGAAGTACTGGTAGATGCTGCCCGGCGCATAGCCGGCCTCGGCCGCCACGCGCCGCAGCGACACGCCGGCCGCGCCCTCGGCCGCGAGCAGCCGCCGGCCCGCGGCGATGAAGTCCTCGCGCACCAGCGCCTTGTCTTCCTGGCTGCGCGCGCGGCGGCGCAGGTCGTGCTTCGGGTCGCGCAAGGGCATGGAGCGTGGGGCCGGCGAGGGGAGTGGGGGCGATGGACGGCCGAAGTATAGGTGGCGCTGCGGGAAAACCCGGGCTATAAATGAACGCGTTCAAATAAGAATGCGTCCATGTCCTTCCTCTCCACCTTCGCCGATGCCGCGCCCGCGCCCTGCTGTTGCGGCGGCGCCGCTGCCGCCGCGCCGGCTCCGATGCCCGCGCCGATCGATGGCGCCTTCTCGCTGGTCGACCACTTCGGCACGCCGGTCGACCAGCGCAGCTATGGCGATCGCCACCTGCTGGTGTTCTTCGGCTTCTCGCACTGCGCCGTGGTCTGCCCGCGCGAGCTCGCCAAGCTCGGCGCGGCGCTGCGGGCGCTGGGTCCGCTGGCCGCGCGCGTGCAGCCGCTCTACGTGAGCGTCGATCCCGCGCGCGACACGCCCGAGGTGCTGCGCGCCTGCGTGGCGCGCCATCCGGGCGGCTTCGTCGGCCTCACGGGCAGCGAGGCGCAGGTCGAGGCCGCGAAGAAGAGCTTTCGCGTGTGCGCGCGCCGCGTGCCCGATGCCGCGGCACCCGGCGGCTACGTGGTGCCGCACACCGCGCTGGCCTACTTCATGGCGCCGGGTGGCCGCTACCTCGCGCACTTCGCCGAATCGCTGGACGCGCCGGCGGTGGCCGCGCGCATGAAGGAACTGATGCACGGAGACACGCCATGAACAGCCCCGAAGCCTCGATGCCGCTGAGCGACCGGCAGGCCGGCCACCTGCGCCACTTCGCCAACCTCTCGCGCCAGCCGGTCAACGACTGGTCGGGCATGCAGGGCCGCGGCACCGGCCAGGACGACTTCGGCGGCTACCGCTTCCAGCTCGCCTACATGGCCTACGCGATCGCGCTCGCGCACCGCCACCGGCTGCCCGCGGCGCCCGGTGCCTTCCGGCCGGTGTTCGAGCGGCTGATCGCCAAGATGCTGCTGCCCGAGGTCTGGATGTACTGGGCGCGCGTGAGCCGCGGCGGCAGCGTGTTCAACATGCACCGCTCGAACGCGTACGAGGAGGACTGGAACCCGGTCGGGCGCGACAACATCATGTACAGCGCCTACGTGCAGTCGATGGCGCTGCTGCACCACTACCTGTTCGACGACGACCGCTACGCGCAGCCCGGCGCGCTGACCTTCAGCTACTGGTCCTTCTTCTGGGGCGGCAAGGAGCGCCGCTTCGAATACGACCAGCGCAGCCTCAACCAGCATGTCTACTGGCAGATGGTCGAGAGCGGCTACCTCGGCGTGGCCTGCGAGCCCAACTGCGTGTTCCAGATCTGCAACCAGCCCGCGATCCTGGGCTTTCGCATGCACGACCTGGTGCATGGCGGCACGATGGCGGCCGAGGTCACCGCGGCCTACGAGCAGGCCTGGGAGCGCTTCGGCCGGCTCGGCGCCAACGGCCACTACCTCACGATGATGGCGCAGGACACGCAGGCGCTGCGCGACAACGCCGGCCCCTCGCCCTGGGTCGATGCCTGGTGCGGCATGCTGATGAACATGTGGAACCGCGACTTCGTGCATGCGCACTATCCGGTGCAGCTCGCGGGCTGGCTGCTGCGTGGCGAGGACGGCGCCTGCTCGGTGCGCTCGGCCGAGCGGCCGCCGGTGATGGGCCAGCAGGTGGTCAACGACGACTCCGACTTCGGCTTCGCCGCGGCCTGGGCCTCGGAGATGGGCGACGCCGAGACGCTCGCGGGCTTCATGCACCATGCCGATCGCCACATGGCGCCGGCCTGGCGCGATGGCGGCTTCCACTTCCCGCGCAACGACCAGCTCGAGGACGCGCAGGGCCATCGCACGCTGGTCGAGCCGATGACCGGCAACGTGCTGCTGGGCTACGCGAGCCTCAACGTGCCCGACGGGCTCTGGCGCCTCTACAACCAGCCCTGGCCCGAGCACCACCATCGCCAGCCCGCGCTGGTGCGCGTGGACGACGCGGTCGACGTGCTGCAGGCGGTGTTCGACACCGAGGCGCGCGTGCTGCGCTTCGCGCTGCGCCGCTGCGAGGGCGCGCGCGGCGGCGTCGAGGTCGAGATCGGGCGGCTGGCATCGCGCGGTGCCTGGACCCTGTGGTGCGATGGCGCCGAAGTCGCGCGCGGCGAGGCGGACCGCATCGAAGGCGGCGCGGCCCTGGCGCTGCGCGCGACGCCCGAGGGCTTCGCGCTGCGCTGCCCCGAGGGCGCGACCGCGGCCTTCGTGCTGGCGTTCGGCGCCGACTGACTCAGCCGCGCGTGGGCAGCCGCGACTTGCCGTAGCCGCGGTAGCGCTGGCGCACCGTCTCCATCTCCCGCGCGTCGAGGATCACGGGCGCGCCGAGCTGCGCGCTCATCCAGTACTGGCGCGCCAGGGTCTCGAGCTTGGCGGCGTTCGCCACCGCCTTCTCGACCGTGGCCGCGTAACAGATCATCCCGTGGTTCGCGAGCAGGCAGGCGTTGCGGTTCTCGAGCGCGTCGACCGCCGATTGCGCGAGCGCATCGGTGCCGAAGGTGGCGTACTGCGCGCAGGGAATGTCGTCGCCGCCGAAGCCCGCGAGCATGTAGTGGAAGGCCGGGATCGGCCGCCGATGCGCCGACAGCGCCACGCAGGCATCCGAATGCGTGTGGACCACGGCCTCGGCCTGCGGGTAGCGGCGGTAGATGGCGGTGTGCATCGCCCATTCGCTCGAGGGGATGCCCGCGCCGCGGGTCTCGCCCTCGAGCGTGATCGACACCAGTGCCTGCGGGTCGATGGTGTCGGCGTCGGCACCCGTGGGGCTGATCAGCGCGCCGCCGTCGAAGCGGCAGCTGATGTTGCCCGCGCTGCCGCTGTTGAGGCCGAGCTGCGCGAGCCGGCGATAGCCGGCGGCCAGGGCCTGGCGCAGGGCGTCTTCGGACAGGGGGAGGGGATATGGGGACGTGGTCATGGGCGGTTCCTTGCGCGCGTCGGCGCGGTGAAGCGAAGGTGGGACGTTCGGTTCTTCAGCGGGCCGCGTCGCGCATGCTCTGCAGCATGGGCAGCAGCATGTCGACCGGACCCAGCTTGCCCGACTTGAGGCACAGCGCGAGCGGCGCGGCGCCGAGGGTCACCGCGCGCGCGATGCCGGGGCCGGCATAGGGGCCGACCTGCAGCCGGTCGATGGCCAGGTGCGCGAGCACCGAGCCCGAGGTCTCGCCGCCAGAGATCACGAAGCGCTTGACGCCCGCGTCGCGCAGCCGCACCGCGAGCCGGCCGAGGATGTCCTCGGCCAGCGCGGCCGCCTCGTGCCGCCCGATGCGTGCCTGCACGCGCTCGATCACCGGCGCATGCGCCGAGGTCGCGATCGCGACCGGGCCTTGCGGCAGCGCCGCGAGCGCCCAGTCCAATGCCTCGCCGATCACGTCGGCGCCGTCGATCGCGCGTTCGACGTCGATCCAGTGCACCGGCCGTTCGCGTTCGAAGGCGCGCAGCTGTTCGATCGAGCGGTCGGCGCAGCTGCCGGCCAGCACCACGCCCGGGCCCTCGACCGCGGGCAGGCGCGGCGCGCGGTCGCCCGCCGCCAGCCAGCCATGCTCGCGCCACAGCGCGGGGTAGTAGGCACCGATCGAGGAGTTGCCGGTCATCAGCGGCCAGTCCCAGGTCAGGCCGGCAAGGGCGCGCAGGTCCTCGGGCTCGGCCGCGTCGGCGATCGCGAAGCCGGTGCCCTCGGCCTCGAGCGCGGCCACGTGCGCGCGCATCGCCTCGAGGCCCGCATGCACCACCTGCTGCGGGATCAGGCCGACGCGGGTCTTGGTCTGGCGCTGCAGCGTGCGCACGAGGTTGGGATCGAGCATCGGCGTCAGCGGGTCGAAGCGCTTGGGCGACTCCGAGATCAGCATCTGGTCGGCGAACAGGTGGCCCTGGAACACGCGGCGGCCGGCCTCGGGGAACGAGGGGCAGAAGGCGGTGAGCTTCGCGCCCGTGAGCGCGCGCAGCAGGTCGGCGCAGGGGCCGATGTTGCCGTCGTCGGTGGAGTCGAAGGTGGCGCAGTACTTGAAGAAGAGCTGGCGCGCACCGCGCTCCAGCAGCGCACGCGCGCCGGCCTCGAAGGCCGCGACCGCGTCGGCCGCCGGCACCACGCGCGTCTTGCGCGCGATCACCACCGCGTCGAGTTCGTCGCCGAGTTCGGCCAGCGCTTCGGGCCGCGTCACGAAGCCGCAGCGCACGCCGTGCGCCACCAGCATCGCGGCCAGTTCCATGCCGCCGGTCAGGTCATCGGCGAGGGCGCCGAACAGTAATGCCATGGGTGTCTCCGATCGTTCTCGTGCGAGGGCGGATGCCGGGTTTGTGAGCTATTGCGCTACAGTAAATATGATATATCATGCCTCAAAACTAACGCAACGAAGGGTTCCCGAATGTCGTCCGTCGCCTCGCAGAACAGGCCGAACCAGCACGATCTCCAGCTCCGGCAGCGCGCCGCCAAGGTCGTGCCCGGCGGCATGACGGGGCACCTGAATGCCGCGGGCTTGCCCGCGGGCTATCCGCAGTTTTTCGAGCGCGGCCAGGGCTGCCGCGTCTGGGACGTCGACGGCAACGAATAC
>NZ_JAHUTH010000044.1:0-60210 GCF_025376855.1 Variovorax endophyticus | reverse complement strand
CTTCGTCATCGGCATGCTGATCGCGCCGGTGGGCATGTACATCCGCCGCCACCTGCACGAGTCGCTCGAGATCGCGCCCGATGCGAGCGCGAAGCCGCGCGAGAGCAGCCTGCGGATCGTCTGCACGCAGCATGGCGGCACGGTGCTCGCGGCCATCCTCACCATGGTGGGCGGCACCACGGCCGCCTACGTGATCACCTTCTACATGCCGACCTACGCGGTGCGCGAGCTGGGGCTCGCGCCCTCGGTGGCGCTGTTCGGCGCGGCGATCACGGGCTTGATCCTGTTCGTGGTGTCGCCGCTGGTCGGTGCGCTGTCGGACCGCGTGGGGCGCAAGCCGCTGATCCTCTGGAGCCGCGTGTTCCTCGTGGTGCTGATCTACCCGGGCTTCCTGTGGCTCAACGCCTCGCCCACGCCCGCGGTGCTGTTCATCGTGCTCAGTGTGCTGAGCCTGGGCCTCGTGGGCCAGACCGCACCGAGCATCACGATGCTGCCCGAGATGTTCCCGAAGGCGGTGCGCGCCAGCGGCATGTCGCTGGTCTACAGCGTGGGCGTGGCACTGTTCGGGGGCTTCGCGCCTTTCATCAGCACCTGGCTGCTCAACGCCACTGGCAGCAAGCTCGCGCCGGCGTGGTATCTGGTTGCGATGACCGCGGTCTCCTTGCTGGGCCTGATCTGGCTGCGTGACCATACGGGCCGCGATATCGACGCGGCCGGTGCGCACGCCTGAAAAAACTCGCCTCTTCTTCGAAGCCTTCCATGACCATCTCCCATCACAGCACCGCCGCCACGCGGCATTTCTCGGGCACCTATGTCGAGGCCCGCGCCAAGTTCCTCGAAGCCGCGCGCGCTCGCGGCGCTTCGATCGAGTCCTTCGTCAACGAGGCGCATCGCGGCGCGCTCGGCGAGGAACTCGCGACCGACGTCGCGCTGCTCGGCGCCATCGACGCCAAGAAGCTGCTGCTCGTGAGCTCGGGCACGCACGGCCCCGAGGGCTTCTGCGGCTCGGGCGCGCAGGTCGCGACCCTGCACGACGAAGACCTGCTCGCGCGCCTGCGCCAGGCCGGCGTCGCGCTGCTGCTGGTGCATGCCGTCAACCCGCACGGCTTCTCGCACCTGCACCGCACCAACGAGGACAACATCGACCTCAACCGCAACCACATCGACTTCGGCGCGCCGCTGCCGGTGAATGCCGAGTACACCGAGGTCGAACCGCTGGTACTGCCCGCGAGCTGGCCGCCGACGCCGGCCGACCAGGCGGCCGTGGCCGCCTATGTCGAGAAGCACGGCATGCGCGCCTTCATCGCCGCCGTCACCAAGGGGCAATACGGCTCTCCCGACGGCCTGTTCTATGGTGGCACCGCGCCCGCGTGGAGCAACAGGACCATCCGCTCGATCCTGCGCAAGTACGCGGCCTCGGCCACCCACATCGGCTGGATCGACTTGCATACGGGCCTTGGGCCCTACGGCCACGGCGAGAAGGTCTATCCGGGTCGCAACACGCCCGAGGACCTCGCGCTCGCGCGCGCCTGGTGGGGCGCCGACGTGTTCGCGCTGTTCGGCGAGGACTCCGTGTCCGCGCATGTGTCGGGACCGGTGGTGTCGGCGGCTTACGACGAATGCCCGCGGGCGCGCATCGCGCCCATGGGCCTCGAGTTCGGCACCATCCCCGCCGACGACATGCTGTTGCGCCTGAGCGCCGACACCTGGCTGCGCCGCCATCCGGAAGCGCTCGAGTCGCAGCGGCGAGAGATCCGTCGGCAACTGCGCGATGCCTTCTACTGCGACAACGACGAGTGGAAGGGCATGGTGCTGGGGCAGACGCGCGTGGTGCTGCTGCAGACCTTGCAGGGCTTGCGCGAGGCCTGATCGCTCAGGCCGTCCGCAGCCGCTCCAGGTCGGCGATCAACGCCGGCCCCGTCGGTTGCCATCCCAGGGTCTCGCGCGTCCACGCGCTCGACGCGGGCAGGTCCATCCCCGCGAACATCGAGAGCCAGCCGAAGAAGCCCGCTGCTTCGTCGGGCGCGAGGGAGCGGACCGGCAGTTGCAGGCGCCGCCCGAGCGCCTCGGCGATCTCGCGCATCGCCACGCCTTCCTCGGCCACCGCGTGGTACTTGGCGCCCGGCGCGGCCTTCTCTAGAGCGAGCCTGAACAGCCGTGCCACGTCGAGCACATGCGCCGCGGGCCAGCGGTTGAGGCCATCGCCGACATAGGCGCAGGCGCCCTTGTCGCGGTACATCTCGATCAGCGGGCTGATCAGGCCCTGGCGCGCCGTGTCGTGCACCTGCGGCAGCCGCACGATCGACACGTTCACGCCATGGGCCTTGGCGGCGGCATTGGCCGCTTCCTCCGAGGCCGCGCGCGGATGCGTGTCGGCGCCCACGGTCGGATGGTCTTCCTTCGCGGGCTGGCCCGCCACCGTGTTGGCGATGCCGGTGCCGGAAGTGACGACCAGCGGTCGATCGGAGCCCGCGAGCGCCGCGGCCAGCGCATCGATGACCCGGCGGTCGTCCTCGCAGTTCTGCACGAAGCGCGAGAAGTCGTGGTTGAAGGCCAGGTGGATCACGCCATCGGCGCGCTCGACGCCGGCGCGCAGGCCGTCGGCGTCTTCCAGGGTGCCGTGCAGCACCTCGGCGCCGGCGGCCTTCAAGGCGGCCGCCTTCTCCTGTGAACGGCTCAGGCCGATCACCTGGTGGCCGGCCGCCACCAGTTCCTTGACGACGGGCAGGCCGATGAAACCGGTCGCGCCGGTGACGAACACTCGCATGGGAAAGATCTCCAGGTTGGGTTGGAGGCCAGTCTCCGACCGCGAACCATCCCGGTAAAGTAGTGACGTTATCGTGGTATGGCGGCTAACAGCATGAGCGCAATGGCAAACGGCAATCCGGCGGACGGCAATGCCCTCGGCAACTACCTCAAGGACCGACGTGCCCGGCTCGATCCCGCGGCCTTCGGCTACTCGCCGGACCGGCGCCGCACGCCCGGCCTGCGCCGCGAGGAGGTCGCGCAGCGCGCCCACATCAGCGCCACCTGGTACACCTGGCTCGAACAGGGGCGCGGCGGCGCGCCCTCGGCCGAGGTGCTCGAGCGCATCGCCCAGGCGCTGGTGCTCACCGAGATCGAGCGCGAGCACCTCTACCTGCTGGGCCTGGGCCGGCCGCCCGAGGTGCGCTATCGCCAGCCCGAGGGCGTCACGCCGCGGCTGCAGCGCGTGCTCGATGCGCTGCATCCCTGTCCCGCGCTGATGCGCACCGCGACCTGGGACGTGGTCGCATGGAATCGCGCCTCGAGCGTGATGCTGGTGGACTACGGCCTGCTGCCGCCCGGGCAGCGCAACATCCTGCGTTTCATCTTCCTCGACCCGCGCGCACGCGCCGCGCAGTACGACTGGCAGAGCGTGGCGCGCTTCGCGCTCGGTGCCTTCCGCGCCGACGCCACCCGCGCCGGCGCCGCGGCGCTGGTGCAGCCGCTGGTCGACGAACTCTGCCGGCTGAGCCCCGAGTTCGACGCCATGTGGCGCGACAACGAGGTGGTCGGCGTGCACGGCGAGGCGGTCAAGCACATCCGCCATCCGGTGCTCGGGCCGCTGGCTTTCGAGTACTCGTCGTTCGCGGTCGATGGGCGGCCGGACCTCAGCCTGGTGGTCTACAACCCGACGACGCCGGGGGATGCGCAGAGGATCGGGGCACTGACCTGAAAAAAAACCCGCCGAAACGGGTTGAAGCCGCCGCTCAAGGGAGGAGGGAGAAGGGCGGCGACGGCATTGCTTCTTCTTGGCGGTGTGACAGCACCGAATGGTGGATCCGCATCAGAGCTTGTGCCGACTGACGGCCCTGGAATGCGCGAAGAACGAGGAGAACATGTAGGACGCTCCGGGACGCGCCAGAAGCGAAGCAAGCATCTGGTCGCAGACTTTTTCGGCCGGACTTCCTCCCAGGCCCAGGAATTCCCGCGACATGGCCAGCAGTCTCGATGTGGCCGATGCCATCAGGAAATGGTTCGGCATATCGCGCTTGCGGATTCGCCGGTTCGATCCGGGATCGGGACAGGTCTTTCGAGACGAATCGACGAGAGCCTTCTCCTCGGGCAGCGGTTGCAATTCAAGTGGATGACAAGGACTGCTCAATTGCTTGTCGTCGAATTTGACTCGGACATGCAAGCCGGAAACAGTGCCGGTGACGGTTCCTTTCCTCCCGTTGACCTGCACGCGGCTGCCCCGTGTGAAACTGAATCCGTACAGCGTGCGAAGTTTCTCGAAAGTCATGGCGCGTCTACTTTTTTGTGGCGGACCGTGCGCGAGAAATTCCTCATTGCAACCGGCACGCGGAATCTATCGTCGAAGCGATGAATTCATGCGGTTTCTCTTTCTCGATGCTTGAATCTAATGAGTCATATCATTGTTTCTAATGATGCGCCGGAGACATGATTCGCCGAAATTAATTCGCACATAAAATTTTCTTCTCGGCAAAGGCCCCTCCATGCAAGTCCCAGGATCGTCCCTTCCCCTCGACATGCAGGCACTCCTGGCCTTCCTGATCGTGGCCTACGAACGCAGCATGTCCAAGGCGGCCGAACGGCTGGGCGTCACGCAATCGGCCATCTCCCAGGCGGTTCGCCTGCTCGAGGACGACATCGGGATGCCGTTGCTCAACCGATCGGTGCGCCCGCTGACGCTGACGCTCGCGGGCGTGGCGCTGTTCGAGCGGGGCCGGGTGCTCGTGGAAGAAGCGATCAACCTGCGCGGTGCGGTCATCGAGGCCAGTGGAGGCATCAAGCCGAGCCTGCGCGTCGGCATGGTCGATTCCTTCGCGGCGACATGCGGCACGGCGGTGGTGCAGAAGCTGTTGCTGGATACGGCGCAACTGTCCGTGCGCTCCGGGCTGTCCCCAGCCCTGGGCGAGGCGCTGATCCATCGCGAAGTGGACATGACGATTTCCACGCGGCCGTCGGCGCTGGACAACGTGGTCAATCACCCGCTGCTGTCCGAGAAGTTCCTGGTCATCGCGCCGCTCGACAGCAAGCCCGCGTGCCGGTCCGTGGCCGATATCGCGATGCTGGCGCGCACGCTGCCGATCGTGCGGTTCAGCCAGCGCGGGCACACGGCCGAGCAGATCGAGGTGGCGTTGCGCCGTCTGAAGATGAATCTGCCCAACCGCCTCGACGTGGAGACGGCGGACATGCTGACGGCCATGGTGGCGGGAGGCGCCGGCTGGGCCGTGACGACGCCGCTGTGCCTCCTGCAGGGCGTGCGCTCGGCCTCGCTCGTTCGTCGTGACCACGTGGCCGAGCTGCATGCCGGACGCGAACTCTATCTGCAGACCCGAAAGGGCGAGTACGAGTCGTTGACGCGAGATATCTTCGAAGCGATCCGTGGCGTGCTGAAGCATCAGGTGGTCGGCGAGCTGAAGGCGATCGACCCGTTGCTTCCGGGCCTCGTCCATGTCCATGCCTGGACCGAGGCCCGATGAGCCCGTGAGACCGGCCTCGACCTACAGGCGCCCCGGGCGTCCTTTGCAAGAATGCCCGGGCGGCGACCCGTTCGTCGATCCATGAATGAACCAGGAGGAAGATACGCATGCCACACCGTCTCTCATGGCCGGCCTCGGGCCTCGCCCTGCTCGGTGCCCTCGTCGCTTTCCAGGCCCATGCGCAAAGCGATGCCCAGGTCTATGACAACGCGATCGAACAGGCTTCGCGCGTGTGCCCGGGCCACTCCGCCGAGCGCACCCGGCCCGGCATCCGCGCCGTGGGCGTCGGCGCCTTGCGCGTGCTCGCGCAGCGCCGCATCACGATGTGCCCCGACCGCCGTCTCGACGCCGCGACGCCCGTGGTCTGGTATGGCCGCGCGGGTGTGTTCGCCTGGAATCCCGAGGTCAAGGAAGCCGTGGCTCTGGTCGCGTCCAAAGTCGATGCGATGACGCGCAAGGACGAGTTCCCGGCCGACACGCTGGTGTGGAAGGCCGACGGCAGCGAGGCCCGGGGCGTGACGGTGCCGATGTTCGAGCGTCGGCCTCGGCCCGCGGGCGGCTGAGGCGCCGGACCACCTACGTCTGCACGTAGCCCGTGCCCTTCGCGTTGGGCATCGGCAGCGTCTCGCCCATCATCTCGCGCACGCTCGCCTCGATGGTGTGCGACATCGCATCGAGCGCGAGGTCGTTGGGCTCCATGCCGAAGGGCTCCTCGATCTCCGCGCCGAGCGCCTCGAGCGCGAAGAAGGTGTAGGCGATGAAGGCCACCACCACCGGCGTCATGGCGCCGATCGCATCGACCAGCCCGAAGGGCAACAGCACGCAGTAGAGGTAGATGGTGCGGTGGATGATGACTGCGTAGGTGAACGGGATCGGCGTGCCCGCGATGCGCTCGCAGCCGCCCAGCGCCTCGGTGAGCCGGCCCAGCGGCAGCTCGACGGCCGGTGCGAGTTCGGGCGCGAGCCGGCCCTGCAGGCGCTGCGCCTGCAGCCATTCGCCGACCATCAGCAGCAGCACCGCAGGCTTGAAGCGCACGGACCGAAGCCGCGCGCAGTCCTCGTCCGGCAGCAGGCGCGCGAGGTCGGCCGTGGCATCGGTGCCGCGCAGTTGATGCCGCAGCGCATGCACGAAGGCGATGAGCCGTGCGACCGGCAGTTCGGTGCCCTCGCGCGAGGGCAGCAGCGTGATCAGCTGGCGCACCAGCGTGCGCGTCTCGTTGAGCAGCGTGCCCCAGAGCGTGCGCGCCTCCCAGTAGCGCGCATAGCTCGTGCCGTTGCGAAAGCCCAGGAAGATCGCGAGCGTGAGGCCGATCAGCGAGAAGGGCACGAAGTTCAGCGGCACCTTCCACTGGAACAGCCGGCCATGCAGCACGGTCACGAGGATCGCGAAGCCGGTGGTCCACAACAGCTGCGGCACGATCGACGACAGCACCGAACCGTGCCAGACGAACAGCATGCGCAGCCAGTGGGGACGAGGGCGGACGATCATGGGGCGGCCATTATCCCTGGGGCCGCTCCGGCCCGCGGGCGCTTCGCGCGTGCTTTCCGGCCCGCGTGGCCAGCATGCGCATCCTCCTTTTGGAGGAGCCGAAACCGCCAGTCCGAGGGTTCGATCCTCTGTGTTGCGCTTTAGTATTACGAGGCAAGCGAAATGCGCTTGCACCCGCGAGCACGAACGAGCAAAGGAGACCGCGATGGCCCGATTCGACGAGGATCTCTACGCTGCCTGGGCTGCGTCCGAGACAGCCCTGTACGACACCTTGCGCGAGCTCGGGCCCGGTGCCCCGGTGAGCGCACTCGACGCGCTGGCTGAGCTCAAGCTCGAGGCGAATCGACGCTTCATGGACCTGTGGACCGCGGGCGCCGCGCCTCTTTCGGCGCCGGGCGCCTCGGCCCCCAGATAGTTTTCTCTCTCCGGCACATCGCCGCGAGTGCACGAGCTAGCGCGCGATCAGGTCGCGCCGCAGGCTCCAGATGCATGCGCCCAGCTTGAGCAGGCGCTCCACCTTCCGGTCATAGAAATCGGAGGCGGGATTTTCCTCGGCGATGAGTTCCGCGATGAACTCGAACGCATCGGACGGTTGGAGGGCAAGTCCTTCTCTTGCCAGGGCCATGGAAGTTGCCAGGACGTCAGTCTTTTTCATTAATTGCTAACGCAGCCTACCTTGGGGTTGGATGCACTCCGCGAGGCATGACCGGGCAAAAAGCGTGAAAAAAGTCCGAAAAAATGGGCGGCGATGCCCCGGTTTCGGCGCCGGGGCGTCCGCGCGGGCGCGCGCACGCCGGTCCAGGCGTTGACGTCGGCGCAGGCAGACATGTCGATGGAGGCCATCGACGCCGCCCCCGTGGTCACCCGCCGCGGATCCAGCCGCCGCAAGCGGGGTCGGGAGCAGCCACCTCACCATCGACCCACAACTGCTCGGCGTCGAGCCGCGCTGCCGTTTCGGGATCGACATCGAAGCGGATGTCCAGCACTCGGGCCAGCGCCTCGTGCTCGATCGGCAGTTCCCAGGTCAGGAACCACTGCGTGCTGTCGCGCTGCGTTTCGAAGTCCGCCGCATCGAAGCCTTCGGCCGTGCGCCGGATCACGGCATGGGGCTGGCAGGTGTCGAACAGCATGACCGTGCCGCGCGCGAGCGGAAGGCGCACGTTGGCCGATGGAAAGTGCACGTCGAGGCCGAGGTCCTCGCCGAGGAAGAGGTTGCAGAAGGCCGCGCCGCCGTATTGCGCGCCGTCGTGGTGGTAGCGCGCGCCGCGGCAGGCCATCAGCGCCACCTCGGCGTCGCCCGGCAGGCCGGGCAGTCCCTGCGCACGCGCCCAGTCGGCCACCGCCTGAACGCAGCGTCCGTAATCGGGCCAGCGCGTTCTCGCGCGCGCCAGCGACAGGGGCTCGACGTCGCCGGGCTCGAGCATCAGTTGCGTACTCGCATCGCGCCGCCAGTCGGCCACCAGGCGCGCCGGTGGTTCGGGGATCTCCAGCGTCGAAGAGAGCACGACCTCGCTCACGCTGCGGCTGCGCAGGGCATCGCCGTGCCAGAAGTATGAGGTCAGGCGCTCGGGCATGGCGATGCGTGAAAAGGGTCGGGAACCATCGGCTGGCAGTGTAGGGCTCGCGCAACTCGCGCTCGATGGAGTGCGGCGCTGGTGTATTCAAGGCCGCTCGGCGCGCCACCAGGCCAGCACGGCACCGAGCAGCACCAGCACGGCCAGCACCGCGGGCACGGCCGCGATCGCGCCGCGAAACGCCTCGGCCGCCGCCGCGCCGCCCGAGGCCAGCGCGCCGAACTGTCCGGCCGCCACGGCGTTGAGCATCTCGCGCGTCACGGGCTCGCCGCTGGCGGCCGCGAGCCGCGGCGCCAGGGCCTGCACCAGCACCGCGCCCGGCACGATGGCGCCGAGCGCATCGCCGAGCAGCCGCAGCACGTTGAAGGTGGCCGATCCGGTGCCGGCCAGCGCGTTCGGCAGGCTGGCCATCGCGAGATAGTCGAGCAGGCCGTAGAGGCAGCCGGCGCCGCTGCCGCAGAGCGCCAGTGCCAGCCATTCGAGCGCGGCGGGACGCGAAAGATCGGCCCACGCCAGATACAACAGGCCCAGGCCGGCCGCCATCGCGAGGCAGCCGCCGACCAGCACGGCCCGCGTGCCGATGCGCACGGCCAGGCGCGAGGCGAGTGCCGGCATCACCATCGCGGGCATCAGCAGCGCGAGCAGGGTGCGTCCCGCATGGTCCGCGTCGTGGCCGCGCGCGGCCTGCTGGTGCAGCGGCACGTAGATGAACATCGCGACCCACACCGTGGTGAACAGCAACGTGAGCAGGCAGGCGAACACGAAGCCGCGGTTGCGCAGCAGGGCGGGTGACAGCAGCGGTGCCGGGTGCCGACGCTGCGAGCGCGCGAACAGCGATCCCGCGACGAGCGCGATCGCCAGGCAGGCGAGCACGGCGCTCGCGCCCCAGCCACGCTCGGCGCCGAGGATGCCGAAGGCCATCGCGGCCGCGATGGTCACGAAGCCCAGCACGGCGCCCACGAGATCGAAGCGCGCGCCCGCCGGCCGGGCCGCATGGCCGCGGAAATTCCACAGCGCCAGCGCGAGCGCGGCCAGCACCAGCGGCAGGTGGATCGCGAGCGCCGCGCGCCAGCCGCCTTGCGCGGCCGCGGCGCCCGAGAACAGCGCGCCCAGCGTGAGCCCGACACCGCCGCAACTGCCGAGCCAGCCGAAGGCGCGCTTGCGTTCGGCCTCGCCATGGAACACGGCCGTGAGCGCGGCCGGACCGCTGGCCGCGAGCAGCGCACCGCCGGCACCCTGCAGGAAGCGCGCGGCCAGCAGCCATTCGGTGCGCGTGGCCAGCACGGCCATCAGCGTGAAGGCGCTGAAGATCGCGCAGCCAGCGATGAAGCTTCGGCGTTGTCCGATGCGGTCGGCGAGCGCGCCGGCCGGCAGCAGGAAGGCGGCGAAGCTCAGCACGAAGAGGTTGAGCACCCATTGCAGCGCGCCGAAGCCGATGCCGAATGCCGCGCCGATCGGCACCAGCGCCACGCCCGCGGCGGTGATCGACATCGCGATCGCGGCCATCGAGAGGCAGGCGGCGGCCAGGGTGGCGCCGCGCGTGGCGGCATCGGCCGGGGCCGGTGTCGGGGTGGTGAGAATGGAGGTCGGCATCGGCGGGCGGATCGTCAAGCCGCGCAGGCTACGCATTCGTGGCGGCAGCCGCGATACCGGCGCTGGCACGCCGCGTTGCAGCCGTGGAACGCGGCGCCGCGCCACGCTCGAGGGAAACGCAAGAAAGGCATCGACAGCATGGTGGAAGACCTCAACGACCTGCTCCTGTTCGCGCGCGTGGTCGAGGCGGGCGGCTTCTCGGCGGCCGAGCGCGAGACCGGCACGCCCAAGTCGCGGCTGAGCCGGCGCGTGGGCGCGCTCGAGAAGCAGCTCGGCGTGCGGCTGATCCAGCGCTCGGCGCACCGCTTCCAGGTCACCGACGTGGGCGAGCGCGTCTACCGCCACGCGCGCAGCATGGCCGATGAGGCGCAGGCGGTGCGCGCCACCGTCGACGAGACGCTGGGCGAACCCGCGGGGCCCGTGCGCATCAGCGCCTCCCCGGTGTCGGGCGAGCTGCTGCTCGGCGGCTGGCTCGGCGAATTCAGCCTGCGGCATCCGAAGGTGCGCATCACGCTCGACCTGTCGAACCGCTTCGTCGACCTGCTGGGCGAACGCATCGACCTCGCGATCCGCTATGCGAGCCAGCCGCTGGCCTCGGCCGACATCGTCGCGCGGCCGATCGGCGTGGGGCGCATGGAACTGGTGGGCGCGCCCGCGCTGCTGGCGGCGCATGGCGAACCCACCGAGCCGGCCGACCTGCATCGCTTTCCCGCGCTGGGCCAGGGCGGCGGGCCCGACAGCGTGCGACCGTGGGCGCTGGTCGATGGCGACGGCCGGACGCTGCTGCACCATCCGCAGCCGCTCTTGATCAGCGACAACTACCAGGCCCTGCGCGAGGCCGCATTGCGCGGCGCGGGCCTGGTGCAGCTGCCGCTCGAGGCCTGCCGCGATGCGCTGGCCGATGGCCGGCTGCGCCGCGTGCTGCCGGCCTGGCCCTCGCTGGCCACGCAGGCCTACGTGCTGTACCCGAGCCGCAAGGGCATGAGCTCCGCGGTGCGCGCGGTGCTGGCCCTGCTCGAGACCAGGTACCGCGAACTCGAGCCGCCCGGCGCGGGTTGACGAGGGCGCGCGCCGCCGCTGGCGTTGCAGCGGCGGCAACGCCCCGTTGCGCCCGCACGGCTCGTGCAATGCGCCGCGCGGCCCTACCTTCGAAGCTTCCTTGTCATCTCCTTTTTGCAGAGAAAGAAGCTTCCTCATGAACACACTGAACCAGAAGATCGCCGTCGTTTCCGGCGGCTCGCGCGGCATCGGCGCCGCCGTGGCGCGCCGCCTCGCGCGCGACGGCATCACCGTCGCGCTGCTGCACCGGAGCAACGCCGCCGCGGCCGAGGCCGTGGTGCGCGGCATCGTCGCCGAGGGCGGGCGCGCATCCGCGTTCCAGGCCGACGTCACCGACGAGGCCGCGGCGAACGCGGCCGTGGCCGCCATCGCCGAGGCCTACGGCCGCATCGACATCCTCGTGCATGCGGCCGGTACCTTCGTCGCGGCGCCGGTGGGCGAGCTCACGCGCGCGATGTTCGTCGAGCAGATGGACACCCATGCCTGGAGCACCATCGTGCTGACGCAGGCCGTGCTGCCGCACATCCCGAAGGCGGGCGGCGCCATCGTCAACGTGTCGACCGACCTAGTCCACATCCCCGGCGGCGGCACCGCGCTGTATTCCGCGGCCAAGGGCGCGGTCGAGGTGCTGACCAAGGGTTTCGCGATGGAGCTCGGCGCGCGCAACATCCGCGTCAACGCGGTGGCGCCCGCCATCACGCGCACCGACATGACCTCGGGCATCCCGGCCGATCACCTGCGCGAGGAGACCGCGCTCACGCCGCTGGGCCGGCTGGCCGAACCCGAGGACATCGCCGACGTGGTGGCGTTCCTCGCATCGAACGATGCGCGCTGGGTGACGGGGCGCACGGTGCTGACGGACGGCGGGCGGATCTAGGCTTCAGCGCTCCAGCAGCAACCGGTCGAGCCTGGGCGGCGGCGTGCTGTCCAGCGAGGCCGACCAGGCCTCGAGCTGGTCGAGCACGCGCTTGAGGCGCTGCCCCGCCTCGCTGAGGCCGTACAGCGCATGCGCACCGCCCGTCTCGTCGTCATGCCGCTGCACCAGCCGCGCCGCCGCGAGCTCGGCGAGCCGCTCGCCGAGCACCTTGGCGGACACGCCCGGCAGCCTGCGCGCGAGCTCGCCATGCCGCAGCGGCGCCGCGGCCAGGTGCCAGAGGACCAGCGCACTCCAGCGATGGCCCAGCAGCGCGAGCCAGTGCTCGACCGGGCATTCGGCGGGCAGGCGCGGCTGCGGTGGCGTCGGGGCGCGGGCGCCGTGGATCTCTTCGACGACGGGTGCGGTTTCCATTTGGTAAGTCTCGCCGGGCAATGCTCGAATGATGCCCGTCATCGAGGAGCATCGACATGCCTGCCGTCACCCATCCCGCCGAACTCAACCCGCGCTTCGCCGCGCTCTACAACGCACGCGACCTGGCGGGCCTGCTGTCGCTTTATGAGCGGGACGCCGCGCATCACAACGCGCAGACCGCCGCCACCGACCATGGCCTTGCGGCCATCGAGGCTTCGCTGCGGGCGCTGCTCGCGCTCGGCGGCACCATGACCTCGGTCAACAACTTCTGCGTGCTCAGCGGCGAGCTCGCGCTGCTGCGCGCGGACTGGACCCTTCGCGCGGCGGACGGCGACGTGATCGCGCAGGGCAGCTCGGCCGAGATCGCGCGGCGGCAGGACGATGGGGGCTGGAAGAGCGTGATCGACCACGCGATCGGCGCGAGCCTGGCGCGCGTGGCCTGAGCCGGCACCACCGCGCATCCTCGCATCGATGGCGCGGGCCGCGCATGCATGGCCCGTGCGGCGCAAGGCTGTCATCCCCGCTTCATCCGAGCTTCACACGATCCCGTTTTTCACAAGAGGGGATCAGTCTTGAAACGCATTCTGAGCGCGTCCGCATTGGCGGCCGCGATGTTGCTCGCTGCCTGCGGCGGCGGTGGTGGTGGTTCTTCGGTGGCCTTCATTCCGCCGCCCGCATCGGGTGGCGGTGGTGGCGATACGCCCGGCACGCCCACGGCCCAGCCGATGGATCTGACGATCCTGCACATCAACGACCACCACTCGAACCTCGACAGCAAGACCAGGACCCTGCAGCTGCGCAGCGCCAGCGGCGGCGCGCCCGGTCCGGTGCAGGTCGACGCGGGCGGCTTCCCGCGCGTCACGGCCGCCATCGAGGCACTGGCCGCGAAGTCCACCAACGTGCTCAAGCTGCACGCGGGCGACGCCCAGACCGGCACGCTCTACTTCAACCGCGCGGGCGCCGACGGCGAGGCCGATGCCGCGCTGATGAACACCGTCTGCTTCGATGCCTTCACGCTCGGCAACCACGAGTTCGACAAGGGCGACAGCGGCCTGAAGAAGTTCATCGACTTCCTGCACAAGGGTGCGTGCAAGACGCCGGTGCTGAGCGCCAACGTCAACTTCGGCGCGAGCTCCGCGCTCCACCCCTCGCGCGCGCCGGGCTACGTCAACAAGTCCATCGTCGTGCAGCGCGGCGGCCAGTCGATCGGCCTCGTGGGCCTGACGATCGCGGCCAAGACCAAGGCCTCGTCGAGCCCCGACCCCGACACCACCTTCGACGACGAAGCCGTCGCGGCCCAGCGCGAGATCGATGCGCTGAAGGCGCGCGGCGTGAACAAGATCATCGTGATGAGCCACATCGGCTACGAGTACGACAAGACCGTGATCGCCAAGCTCAGCGGCGTGGACGTCGTGGTCGGCGGCGATTCGCACACGCTGGTCGGCCCCACCGGGCTGAGCACCTATGGCGTGGGCTCGCCCGCGGGTGCCTATCCCACGCGCGCGACCGACAAGGACGGCAAGCCCGTCTGCCTGGTGCAGGCCTGGGAATACAGCCAGGTGGTGGGCGAGCTCAAGGTCTCCTTCGATGCGCAGGGCAACGTGACGAACTGCGCCGGCACGCCGCACGTGCTGATCGGCGACGAATTCAAGGTCGGCAGTGCTTCCAACGCGCCGGCCGCCACGCCCGAGCAGAAGACGGCGATCCTGGCGGACGTCGCGGCCAGCGGCTTCCTGCGCGTGACCACGCCCAGCGTGGCGGCGGCAGCGGTGCTCAAGCCCTTCAAGGACAAGGTGGACGCGTTCACGAAGAGCGAGGTGGCCCTGGTGCCGACCGAACTCTGCTCGCGCCGCGTGCCCGGCGGCGTGGGAACGGTCGACTACAGCCGCTCGAGCGTGGCCTGCAATGCGCTGGGCGAGGTCAGCCTGCGCGGCGGCGACATCCAGCAGCTCGTGGCCCAGGCCTATGTCGACGTGGCCAATGCCGAGTACGGTGGTGCCGACATCTCGCTGCAGAGCGGCGGCGGCGTGCGCGTGCCGCTCAACGGCCGCGTGACCGCCGCGAACGTGATCGAGGTGCTGCCCTTCGGCAACATGCTGTTTCGCCTCGACGTGACCGGCCAGGAGGTCAAGAACATGCTCGAGGACGGCATGCAGGCGGTCTACGGTCCCGGCGGCTCGACCGGCCCGTACCCCTACACCGGCAACCTGCGCTTCGACGTGGACGCGACCAAGGCCGAGGGCAGCCGCGTCACCAGCATCGAGGTGCGCAATGCCGCGGCCAACACCTGGGGCCCGCTGGACCTGACGAAGACCTACAAGCTCTTCGTGCTGAGCTTCAACGCCACCGGCGGCGACGGCTACAAGACCCTGGCCGCCGTGCCCGCCGCGCGCCGCCTCGACATCGGCGTGCTCGACGCGGACGTGTTCCAGACCTACATCGACCGCCAGGCCAAGGACGTGGGGACGGGGCTGCCGCTGCTGCGCAAGCTCGATGGGGCGCTGTACAGCACGAAGTCGTATGTGAAGCCCTGAGGGGCCGAACCGGCGGGTCGCGGGGCGCGGCTCGCCTCCCCAGCTTCGCCGCCAGCGGATGAACATCCGCTGGCGGCGAACTCGTTTTCAATCCAAGTTGGTGCGAATTCGAACCTTATCCCTACGAGTTTCATTACTTTGGTGCATAACCTTGAGCCATTCGTGCATGAGAATGCACGATTTTGGCCAGAACGCACCTTTTTGGAGATAGAGGAATGAAGCACGCCAGCGCTCAAGACTTCCTGGCCCACGTGGCCCAGCGCAATCCCGGGCAGCCCGAATACCTGCAGGCCGTGACGGAGGTCATCCAGAGCCTGTGGCCCTTCATCGCACAGCATCCGCGCTACCAGACGCAGGCGCTGCTGGAACGGCTGGTCGAGCCCGAGCGCGTGATCACCTTCCGTGTCTGCTGGACCGACGACCACGGCGACGTGCAGGTCAACCGCGGCTACCGCATCCAGCACAGCCTGGCCATCGGCCCGTACAAGGGCGGCCTGCGTTTCCATCCGTCGGTGAACCTGTCGATCCTCAAGTTCCTGGCCTTCGAGCAGACCTTCAAGAACGCGCTGACCACGCTGCCGATGGGCGGCGGCAAGGGCGGCTCCGACTTCGATCCCAAGGGCCGCAGCCAGGGCGAGGTCATGCGCTTCTGCCAGGCCTTCGCCACCGAGCTGTTCCGCCACGTGGGCGCCTACACCGACGTGCCCGCGGGCGACATCGGCGTGGGCGGCCGCGAGGTGGGCTACCTCACCGGCATGGTCAAGAAGCTCACCAACCGTGCCGACTGCGTGTTCACCGGCAAGGGCCTCTCGTTCGGCGGCTCGCTGATCCGGCCCGAGGCCACGGGCTACGGCAACGTCTATTTCGCGCAGGAGATGCTGCAGACGCGCGGGCTCGGCTTCGAGGGGCTGCGCGTGTCGGTCTCGGGTGCGGGCAACGTCGCCCAGTACACGATCGAGAAGGCCATGGCGCTCGGGGCCAAGGTGGTCACGGTGTCCGACTCCAGCGGCACGGTGGTCGACGAGTCGGGCTTCACCGCCGAGAAGCTCGCGGTGCTGATGGACGTGAAGAACCACCACTACGGCCGCGTGAGCGACTACGCCGAGCGCGTCGGTGCGAAGTTCGTCGCCGGTGCCACGCCGTGGCATGTGCCGGTCGACGTCGCGCTGCCCAGCGCGACCCAGAACGAGCTCGACGTCGAGGATGCGAAGACGCTGGTGAAGAACGGCGTGGTCTGCGTGGCCGAGGGCGCGAACATGCCGTCCACCATCGAGGCGGTCAAGGTGTTCGAGGCGGCCGACGTGCTCTATGCGCCGGGCAAGGCCAGCAATGCCGGCGGCGTCGCCACCTCGGGCCTGGAGATGAGCCAGAACGCCGCGCGCCTGTCGTGGCCGCGCGAGGAGGTCGATGCGCGCCTGCTGCAGATCATGCGCAGCATCCATGAGGCCTGTCTGGCCCACGGGCGCCGCGAGGGTGGGCGCGTGAGCTATGTCGATGGGGCGAACGTGGCGGGGTTCGTCAAGGTGGCGGATGCGATGTTGGCGCAGGGTGTGGTTTGAGCGACAGGGTCGAGAGACTTCATCCAGTTCAGAATGGATCCTTCGTGTTCATGGAAGGGCCACTCCGATGAAGTTGTCGACCCAAGTCAAACCCATCAGCTATCTCAAGGACCACGCGACGGATATCGTCAAGGACATCTCGGAGAGTCGCGAACCGCTGCTGATCACGCAAGACGGGGAAGCGAAGCTCGTGGTGATGGATGTCCGCAGCTATGAGGAGCGCGAAAAGACGATCGCGTTGCTGAAGCTCCTGGCATTGGGACATCGCGAGATCGAGCAAGGGCGGTTTCGCGATGCTGACGAAGTGTTCGCTGATCTGGCTGGAGACAACCAAGGACAAGGCCTCTTTTCGTGAGCCCTCGAAGTTTGGCCGTCCTTGTCGATCGGAACGCCGCGCCGCTTGACCATCAAGTCTTCAAAGCACCAGCGAACCTGTAGCTGCCGAGCACCAGCCCCGACGGCGTCGTCTTGCTTCTGACCAGCTCGAAGGCGCGCGCCGGCAATCCCTGCGCGAACAGGCGCTTGCCTGTGCCCAGCAGCACCGGATAGACGATCAGCATCATCTCGTCGACCAGCCCGTGCTCGAGCAGCGTCGATGTCAGCGTGGAGCTGCCCCAGAGCACGAGGTCCGGGCCGGCGCTCGACTTGAGGCGGCCGACGCTCTCGGCGATGTTCGGCCCGAGGCCTTCGAACGGACCCCAGGCCAGGCTGTCGGGGCGATGCGTCACGACGTACTTGGTCGCCGCATTCAGGCCGTCCGCCATCGGCCCGCCCGGCGCCTTGGGCCAGTAGTCCGACCACAGGTCGTAGGTGCGACGGCCCAGCAGCAGGTCGAAGCGTTCGCCATGCGCGGTGAGGACTTGATCGCGGCCCTCGGGCGTGCGGTAGGGCGCGGTCCAGTCGCCGTGCGGGAAGCCGTCCTCGCTGGAGGACTGGATCACGCCGTCTAGCGATACGTGCTCCATGATCTTGAGCTTTCTCATGCGGGTCTCCTTGCTGGTGTGGGTGGTTTGGGAGTGGCGGGATCGTTCGGGTGTGCGGTGCGGAGGCTCGTGATCGAGGAGGGATGCGCCGCCTTCCAGAACGCCTCGACCGCCGTGCCCATCGGCTCGCGCCCGCGATAAAGCCGCACTTGCAGCGGCACGACCCATTCCTCGCCACCGGCCGGCATCAGCGTCCCCGCCGCGATGTCCTCGTCGACCAGGGTCCTCGGCAGCCACGCAATCCCCCGCCCATCGAGCGCCATGGTCCGCAGCACCGAGGCCAGGTGCGCGGTGAACACCACCTTCGGCGCCAGCGCATCGAGCCGGCGGCCAAGCACCGCTTGCGCGATCCGTCCCAGCCCCGATTCCTGGCTGTAGGCGAGCAGCGGCACGGGCGCGGCGGCGCTCTTGCCCAGCACATGCCGCGCGCGGCCCCTGGCACCGCGCGCGCTTACTGGCACCAGCGCATCGGCGCCAACCTGCGTCGACAGCGCTCCCGAGTTATCGAGAGAGTTCGCGGCCTCGGGATGCGCATGGCTCAGCACGAACTGCACCTTGCCCTGCGACAGCAGCAGCTCGCAGCGCGGCAACAGGTCCGACATGAGCTGCACCGGGCCCAGTGCCACGCGCGATTCGAGCGTGCGCAGCCAGCGCGGCAGGAAGGTGAACGAGAGCGCATGCGTGGCGGCGAGCCGCAGGGTCGCGGCATCGGCTTCGTTGACGGCGCGCGCATCGGCGGGAATGCGGTCGACTCGCGCGCGCAGTTCACGCGCGACCGTGCCGAACCATTCGCCCGCGGGCGTGAGCGTGGCGGGCTGGCCGCTGCGGTCGAACAGCTCGGTGCCCAGCCATTCCTCGAGCGCGCGCACGCGGCGGCTGAAGGCCGGCTGGGTCAGGTGGCGCTCCTCGGCCGCGCGCGAGAAGTTGCCCGTTTCGGCCAGCACCAGGAAGTCGTCGAGCCAGAGGAAATTCATGGCGGTGCTTTCAAGGCATCGAAGTCTAGAAAAAGGGCATTGGCCGGATCGGCGCCGCGCGGCCACCATCGGGTCTTCCTCAGCTCCTGGAGACCTCCCGTGAAGATCGTCGAGATCCGCGAACAGACCCTTCCGATCAGTTCGCCCATCCGCAATGCGTACATCGACTTTAGCAAGATGACCCTGAGCCTCGTGGCGGTGATCACCGACGTGGTCCGCGACGGCAAGCCGGTGGTCGGCTACGGCTTCAATTCCAATGGCCGCTACGGCCAGGGCACGCTGATGCGCGAGCGCTTCATTCCGCGCATCCTCGAAGCCGAGCCCGACACGCTGCTCGACGCGAGCGGCCGCAACCTCGATCCGCACAAGGTGTGGGACGCGATGTTCAAGAACGAGAAGCCCGGCGGCCATGGCGAGCGCTCGGTCGCCATCGGCACCATCGACATGGCGGTGTGGGACGCGGTGGCGAAGATCGAGGGCAAGCCGCTGTTCCAGCTGCTGGCCGAGCGCTACGGCAACGGCACGCCGAACCCGAAGGTCTTCGTCTATGCGGCCGGCGGCTACTACTACCCGGGCCAGGACCACGGCAAGCTCAAGGACGAGATGCGCAGCTACATCGACCGCGGCTACACCGTGGTCAAGAAGAAGATCGGCGGCGACTCGCTCGACGAGGACCTGCGCCGCATCGACTCGATCTTGAGCGTGCTGCAGGACGGCCAGAAGCTGTGCGTGGACGCGAACGGCCGCTTCGACCTCGACACGGCGATCGCTTATGCCAAGGCGCTGTCGCAATACGACCTGTTCTGGTACGAGGAAGCCGGCGATCCGCTCGACTTCGAGCTGCAGGCCACGCTGCGCAACTACTACGCCAAGCCGATGGCCACGGGCGAGAACCTGTTCTCGATGCAGGACGCGCGCAACCTGATCCGCCACGGCGGCATGCGGCCCGACCGCGACTGGCTGCAGTTCGACTGCGCGCTCAGCTACGGCCTGGTCGAGTACCTGCGCACGCTCGACATGCTCAAGCAGCACGGCTGGTCCGCGAGCCGCTGCATCCCGCATGGCGGCCACCAGATGTCGCTCAACATCGCGGCCGGCCTGGGGCTCGGCGGCAACGAGTCCTACCCCGACCTGTTCCAGCCCTTTGGCGGCTTTCCCGACGGCGTGCAGGTGGAGAACGGCCACGTCACGCTGCCGCCGCTGCCGGGCATCGGCTTCGAGGGCAAGGCCGGCCTGTACGCGCGGATGCGGGCGCTGTCGGACTGAAGGGGCGATCGAGCGCGCGACCCGTGCGTCCGCTATATTCCGCCGGCCCCATCGTGGCCGGCGGGAGCGCAAGCCGTTGCGTCTCGCAACCCCTCAGGAGATCGAAGTGCATCCAAAGTTTTGCGGCCTCGTGGCCATCGTCGTGGCGCTGTCGGGCTGCAGCCTGTGGCCGAAGTCCGGCCCGTCCAAGGATGCGCCGAAGGCCGCGGCACCTAGCGAGACCTACCACTCGGACCGGCCCAAGTCCTTCACCAACGCGGCGGGCGTGTCGGTGCCCGAGAACCTGATGCTGCTGTGCCAGTACCGCGTGGGCAAGACGCTGGCGGAACAGGACGAGAAGAACCGGCAGTCGACCACGCCGCAGCGGCTCGAGTACGGCACGGGCGCGAGCGCGCCGCTGAAGGCTTGTTTGTCGGCCTACGGTTACCTCGAGCGCTGAGCGCGGGACTCATCCCGCGCCGGGGCGCAGTTCGGCCGGTGAATCGGACAGCTCGCCGACCAGGAAGTCCCTGAAGCTCTCGGCCGCCGGCGACAGTGCGCGGGCCCGCGCGCAGAACAGCGACAGGTGGCGATCCACCGTCGGTGAGGTCAGCGGCCGCGACACCAGGCCGAAGGATTCGAGCATCGGCAGCACGCGGCTGGGCTGGGCCGTGATGCCGAAGCCGCCGCGCACCATGCCGAGCGCGGTGGTGATGAACGACACCTCGTGCGCCGGATGCAGCGCCAGCGCATCCGAGTGCTTGAACAGATCGGCCTGCAGCCGGTTCGTGAAGTCGGGCGTGAGGCTCACGAACGGATGCTGCAGCGCCTGCGCCCAGCTCACGCGGGCGCGCGCGGCCAGCGCATGGTCGCCCGGGCACACCAGCCGGATGCGATCGCGCATCAGGCTTTGCTGCAGCAATTCGGGCGGCGTCGGGCGCTGCGGCGCGATGCAGAGGTCGGCCTCGCCGCTCACGACCCGCGCGGTCGCCTGCTGGTTCAGCGAATCGAGCACGTAGACCGCGATCGCGGGATACCGGCGGCGGTAGCGATGGATCATTTCGGGCAGCGTCGTCGCCGCATAGAGCGGCGTGCAGGCGATGCGCACTGTGCCGCGCTTCTTCTGCTCGAGGTCCTGCGTGCTCTCGAGCGCGCGCGAGAGATCGTCGAGCACCTGCCGCGCGAGCGGATAGAACTCGCTGCCCGCCAGCGCGAGGGCGGTCGACCGCGTCGTGCGGTCGAACAGTCGCACCCCCACGTTGCGTTCGAGATCGCGGATCAAGAGGCTCAGCGCAGAAGGCGTGAGATGGAGCCGGCGCGCCGCCGCGGCAAAGCTGCCGGCATCGGCGATGGCGACGAAGGCGCGCAACTGGCGCAGGGACACGTTTCCGATATTCATAAGACAAGCTCAACAGGGCCTAAAAAAGTCTAGCTTGTCTTAGCAATACCCGCTACCTACGATGCCCTTCATCCGAGACCAACACGAAGCGATTCCACGATGCTGCGATTCGATCCCAACCTGCGGTGGCTGTTCACCGAATACCCGATGCTCGAGCGTTACGAGGCAGCCGCCAGGGCCGGCTTCCGCGGCGTGGAGGTGGCCTTTCCCTACGAGTACCCGGCACGCGAGATCGCGGCCCGGCTCGAGGCCAACGGGCTTGCGCTGGTGCAGATCCTCTCGCCCTTCGACTGGGACGCCGGCGAGCGCGGCTACGCGGCGCTGCCGGGACTCGAGGCGCGCTTCCGGCAGAGCATCCACACCGCGATCGACTACGCGGCGCAGGTGGGCGGTCCGATGATCCACGTGATGCCCGGCAACATCGGGCCGGACATGGACCGCGCCCGCTGCATGGACCTGTTCGAGGAGAACATCGCCTGGGCCGCCGACCAGGCCCGCGCCAGCGGGCTCACGCTGATCCTCGAGCCCTGCTGCCGCGCGCGCTTTCCCGACTTCCTCTATCACCGCATCGAGGAGGGCGTGGCGGTGGTCGAGGCGCTGGGCCGCGGGAACGTGAAGCTGTGCTTCGACACCTTCCACATCCAGACGGAGCAAGGTGCCATCGCCGAACGTCTGAAGGCCGCATGGCCTCACATCGGTCACATCCAGGTCGGCAGCGTGCCGGGCCGCAACCAACCGGGCACCGGCGAGATCCGTTTCCCCTACCTGTTCGAACTGATCGAGCAGATGGGTTGGGAGGGATGGATCGGCTGCGAGTACGCGCCTTCGGGCCACACGCTCGACACGCTGCAATGGGCCGCCGATCACGGCATCCGCGATCCGCGCACGCCAGCGGCCGCGCACTGAACACAACCACGAGGAGACGACCGCGATGCTCAGCGCCGCCGACAACGACATGCTCACCCGCACCGGGGCCCAGACACCGATGGGCCAGTTCTTCCGCCGCTTCTGGCAGCCCGTGGCGCTGTCGCGCGAACTGCCGGAGCGCGACGGCGCGCCGATGCGCGTGAACATCATGGGCGAGAGGCTGGTGGCCTTCCGCAACAGCGAGGGCGTGGTCGGACTGGTCGACGCACGCTGCCCGCACCGCGGCGCGGACTTGTACTTCGGACGCAACGAGAACTGCGCGATCCGCTGCGTGTTCCATGGCTGGCAGTTCGACCTGCAGGGGCGCCCGGTGGAGCTGCCCAACGTGCCGCCCGGCGCGAGCTACCACCAGACGCTGCGGCTCAAGGCCTACCCGACGCGCGAGCACGGCGGCGTGGTCTGGGCCTACATGGGACCCGATCCTTGGGAGCGCGAACTGCCCGAACTGCCGCAGCTCGAGTTCGCGGCCTTGCCGGAGTCGCACCGCTACGTCACCAAGAAGCTGCAGGAATGCAATTGGGCGCAATCGATCGAGGGCGCGCTCGATACCTCGCACTTCTCGTTCCTGCACATGCCGGCGCCGGGCGTGCCCTCGAACGCGAACCCCGATGCGCCGGCCGACGAGAAGCGCCTGCGCTGGATCCGCGAGGATCCGTTGCCGCTGTTCTCGATCCTCGAGCACGAGGTCGGCTTCGTCGTGGGTGGCGCGCGCCGCGCCGACGATGGCGTGCGCTACTGGCGCAGCGCGCAGTTCGCGCTGCCCTCGCACAGCACCACGCCCTCCACGCTGCCCGGCGAGACCCACTTCGGCTACACCTGGGTGCCGATCGACGACGAGAACTGCTGGATCTACACCTATGCGTGGAACCCGGATCGCCCGCTCGGCGAGGAGGAGGTCGCGAAGTTCAAGGAAGGCCACGGCGTGATCGCGGAGGTGGACGCGGACTTCATTCCGATCCGCAACCGCTCCAACGAATACCTGATCGATCGCGTCCACCAGAAGCACATCAGCTTTACCGGCGTGCGCGGCGTGGCCGAGCAGGACGCGATGATCCAGGACAGCCAGGGCCGCATCGCGGATCGCACGCAGGAGCACCTCTCGGCCTCCGATGCCGCCGTGGTGCGCTTTCGCCGCACCGTGCTCACGGGTGCGAAGGCACTGGCGCGCGGCATCGAGCCCAAGGCGCCGCTGCGGCACGAGGCCTACCGGCTGCGCTCGGGAAGCTGGTTCGCTTCCGAGGGCGTGTCCTTCGAGCAGGTGATGCTCGAGCGCTTCGGCGACACCGTCGGCCGCATCGCGGCGGCGCCGGGCGCATCGAGCGCCGAGGAGGCCGCCAGCGCTCGCTAGCTTTTTCCGCTTCCCCGTTCCCGACAAGAAATCCTGGAGACAAGACACGATGAACCCCCTGAAGAAGTTCCGCTGGTCCGCCGCGCTGGCGTTCGCGGCCTGCGCGCTGGTCGGTGCCGCCACCGTCCATGCGAGCACCTACCCGTCCAAACCCATCAAGCTGATCATTCCCTACGCGGTCGGCGGCTCGACCGACCAGACGGGGCGGCTCATGGCCAAGTCGCTGTCCGAACGGCTCGGGCAGGCCGTGGTGGTCGAGAACCGCGCGGGCGCCGGGGGCACCCTGGGCCAGGACTTCGTGGCCAAGGCATCGGCCGATGGCTACACGCTGCTGTTCAGCGCCGCGGGTCCGCTCACGGTGACGCCGCACACCTATGCGAAGCTGAGCTACGACCCGGTTAAGTCCTTCGAGCCGATCGCGCTGGTGGCCACGCAACCGCTGCTGCTGGCCGTGAAGCCGGGCCTCAAGGCCGACAGCGTGGCCGAGTTGATCGCGCAGGCCAAGGCCAACCCCGGCAAGCTGTCGTACGGATCCTTCGGCAACGGCAGTGCCGCGCACCTGGCCGGCGAATACTTCAAGACGCTGGCCGGCGTGGACATGGTGCACGTGCCCTACAAGGGCAGCGGGCCCGCGCTGGTCGACCTGGTGGCGGGGCAGATCGACCTGATGTTCGACGTCTTCAGCACCTCGGCGCCGCTGGTCAAGGCCGGCAAGCTGCGCGCGCTCGCGATCACTTCCACCGAGCGCTCGCCGCAGTTCCCGCAGGTGCCGACCATGCAGCAGGCCGGCGTCGCGGGCTTCGAGGCCGGCACCTGGTTCGGGCTGCTGGCGCCGGCCGGCACGCCGCGGCCCGTCATCGACAAGCTCTCGGCCGCGGTCAACGCGGCGCTCGGCGAGAAGGAGCTGCAGGAGACGCTGGCCTCGCAGGGCGCGAGCGTGCGCGGCGGCACGCCCGAGCAGTTCAGGAGCTACTTCCTGGCCGAGTACGACAAGTGGGGGCGCATCGTGAAGTCGGCCGGCGTCACGGCCGACTGAGCGCGACGCCTCTTCCGTTTTTTCTTCCACCCGCCCCTCGTCAGGGGGCCGTCTTCCGTCATGAAACTTCTGAGCTATTCCCACCAGGGACGGGCGCGCTGGGGCGCGCTCGTCGATGAACGCATCGTCGACCTGCAGGCCGCGTCGCAGGGGCGCTGTCCCACGCTGCGCAGCGCGCTCGCCCAACTGGACCTGCCCGCGATCGAGGCCTTGGCCAGGAGCGCCGTCCCCGGCGTCGCGCTCGGCGAGGTGACGCTGCTGCCGGTCGTGCCCGACGCGCCGCGCATCTTCTGCATCGGCCTCAACTACGAGGAGCACCGCGTCGAGGCGCGGCGCGAGAAGACCGGCCAGCCGACCGTGTTCCTGCGCGTGGCGTCCTCCCAGGTCGGCCACGGCCAGCCGATCGTGCTGCCGCGCGAATCCACCTGCCTCGACTACGAGGGCGAGATCGCGATCGTCATCGGCCGCGGCGGCCGGCGCATCCGCGAGCAGGATGCCTGGACGCACGTGGCCGGCTATGCGCCCTACAACGATGCCTCGGTGCGCGACTGGCAGGCCCACACCACGCAGTGGACGCCGGGCAAGAACTTTCCCGCCACGGGAGGCTTCGGGCCCTGGATGGTCACGCGCGGCGAGATCGCCGATGGGCAGGAACTGGGACTGGCCACGCGGCTCAACGGCGAGGTGGTGCAGCAGGCGACGACCGCGCAGCTGATCTTCCCGATGCCCACCCTGATCGCCTACATCTCGACCTTCACCGCGCTCGAGCCGGGCGACGTGATCGTGACCGGCACGCCCGGCGGCGTGGGCTTCAAGCGCCAGCCGCCGCTGTACCTGCGCGCCGGCGACGTGGTGGAGATCGAGGTGGACGGCGTGGGCATCCTGTCGAACGCCGTGCAAGCCGAATGACCGGCACGCGGCCGATCGAGGCGCGCATCGCCGCGCGCGCGAGCGTGGCGCCGGACATCTGCGCCCTCGAGATCGAGGCGCGCGACGGCACGCCGCTGCCGGCCTTCGATGCCGGGGCCCACATCGACGTGCATGTCGATGGCTTCGTGCGGCAGTACTCGCTGCTCGGCGCGCCGTGCGCGGCGCCCGCGCGCTATCGCATCGCGGTGCTGAAGACCGCCGCCTCGCGCGGCGGCTCCGAGGCGGTGCACGCGCGGCTGCAGGCGGGCAGCGCGCTGCGGATCTCGGTACCGAGGAACCTGTTCCCGCTGCAGCCGCAAAGCCCATGGTCGCTGCTCGTCGCGGGCGGCATCGGCATCACGCCGCTGCTGAGCATGGCGGCGGCACTGCATGCGGCCGGCTCGCCATTCGAGCTGCACTACTGCGCGCGCTCGCGCGGCGCCATGGCCTTCGTCGACGAGCTGCTGCGTTCGCCGTTCGCGCACGCAGTGCACTTGCATCCGGACGACGAGAGGGCGTTCGATGCCGCGCGGCTGCTGGCCGGCCGGCCCGGCGACGCGCGGCTCTATGTCTGCGGCCCGCGGGGCTTCATGGATCATGTGCTGCGTACCGCGAAGGCCGCGGGCTGGGACGAGCGCAGGTTGCACCACGAGTCCTTCCAGCCCGTGGCGGCAGCCCAAGGCGATCGCGGCTTCGAACTGGTCGCGGCACGCAGCGGCAGGCGCATCGCCGTCGCGGCCAACGAGACGGCGCTGCAGGCGCTGCGGCGCGAGGGCATCGGGATCGCATCGTCCTGCGAGCAAGGGGTCTGCGGAAGCTGCCTCACACCGGTGCTCGAGGGCCGGGTCGAGCACCGCGATGCCTTTCTCACGGCGCAGGAGCAGGCGCTGCACGACCAGTTCCTGCCGTGCTGTTCGCGCGCGCTCGGCGAGGTGTTGACGCTCGATCTCTGAGGCCGTCGCGGGCCGGGCTGCGAGGGGCGGCGCGTCGGCACGCCATCCTAGAATCGCCGCATGGCATCTCCAGCGGCTTCTTCATGATCGGTTCCGGCGGCAGGCCCACCAGCAGGGACGTCGCGCGGCTCGCGGGGGTGTCGCAGGCGACGGTGTCGCGCGTGCTGCAGAACTCGCCGCTGGTGCAGCCGGCCACGCGCCAGGCGGTGCTCGATGCGATCGCGCAATCGGGCTATGCGCCCAACGCGGCCGCGCGCTGGATGCGCACCAGGCGCACCGGCATCATCGCGCTGGTGGTCGCCAATCTCGCGGTCAATCCGCTCTACCCGGCGATGCTGCAGCTGCTCTCGGCGGCGCTGCGCAAGCGCGGCCTCTCGGCCTCGGTCTACGAGGAAGAAGACTTCAGCGACGCGACCATGCGCGTGATGGTCGAGAGCGGCGTGGACGGCGTCATCACCACCACGGCCACCGAGGCCTCGCTGCCGCTGCTCGAGCGCATCGCGCAGAAGGTGCCGCTGGTGCTGCTGCACCGCACCGTGGGCTCGGATGCCTTCGACCAGTTCTCGAGCGACAACCGCGCGAGCGGCGCCTCGACCGCGGGCTTCTTCGTGGACCATGGGCGCACGCGTATCGGCCTGATCTCGGGCCACGACCTGCCGAGCACCTTGCGCGAGCGCGAGCAGGGCTTCGTCGAGGAGCTCGCGCGGCGCGGCGTCGCGTTGAGCCCGGGCGCGGTGGCGCGGGTGCCGAAGTTCTCCTATGCCGCGGGCCAGGATGCGGCGCGTGCGATCCTGCAGTCGGGCCGCGTCGATGCGATCTTCGGCGTCAACGACATCGTGGCGATCGGCGCGCTCGACGGCGTGCGCTCGCGGGGGCTCGCGGTGCCGCGCGACGTCTGGGTGGTGGGCCACGACGACGTGCCGATGGCCGCCTGGGACAGCATCGCGCTCACGACGGTCTCGCAGTCGCGCGAGGCGATGGTGGAGGCCGCCGTCGCGCGGCTGTGCGCGCGGCTCGACAACCAGCAGATGGAGCCAGCACGCGTGGTGCTGCCGCACGCGTTCATCGTGCGGGGCACGGCCGGCTGATCGACGCCTCGCGGCTCAGTCCAACGTGATGTTGTTCTCGTGGGCCACCTTGCCCCACTTCGCGACCTCGTTCTTCAGGTAGCTCGCGAACTCCTCGGGCGTCGAGCCGACGATGTCGGCGCCCATCGACGTGAGCTTGGCGGCCGTCTCGGGCTGCTTGAGGATCTTCACGATCTCGGTGTTGAGCCGCGCGACGATCTCGGGCGGCAGGTTGGCCGGACCCATCACGCCGCCCCACGAGTTGGCCTCGAAGTTCGGGATGCCGCCTTCGGCCACCGTGGGCACGGAGCTCAGCGCCGACGAGCGCTTGGCGCCGGTCACCGCGATCGGCTTGAGCAGCCCGCTCTTGATCTGCGACATGCCGCCGATCACGGTCGGGAAGATCACGCTCACGTTGCCCGCGATGGTGTCTTGCAGGCCGGGCGCATCGCCCTTGTAGGGCACGTGGACCATCTTGAAGTTCGCCATCGACTTCATCATCTCGCCCGCGAGATGGTTGGCCGATCCGTTGCCGGCCGAGGCATAGGTCAGCTTGTCGGGATGCGCCTTGGCATAGGCGATCAGCTCCTTCATCGAGTTCACCGGCATCGAGGGCTGCACCAGCACCACCAGCGGCACCACCGAGGTCAGCGTGATCGGCGTGAAGTCCTTGATCGCGTCGTAGGGCAGCTTGCGGTAGACGGCCGGGTTGATCGCGTTGGGTCCGAGGTTGGCCATCAGGATGGTGTAGCCGTCGGGCGCCGACTTGGCGACGTACTCGAGCGCGATCAGGCCGTTGGCACCGGGCCGGTTCTCGACCACGAAGGCCTGGCCCAGCGCCTCGGTGAGCTTCACGCTGAGCAGGCGCGCGGTCACGTCGGAGGCGCCGCCGGGCGGGTAGGGCACGACGAAGCGCACGGGCTGCTTGGCCGGCCAGGCCTGGGCCAGCGCGGCGGCCGAGAACGCGAGCGAGGCCACGCACAGGCCCGCGGCGCGCCACAGGGAGCGGGCCTTCATGCGGCCACCGCCGAGGGCGAGGCCGCGGGCAGCGGCAGGTCCAGCGTCGTGGTGCGCCGCAGCTCGCGCCGGTACTTCTTGTCGTCGAAGGGCCGCGCGCGGTGCATGGTGGTGCGGTTGTCCCAGATCACGAAGTCGTGCACCCGCCATTCGTGTCGGTAGATGAACTGCGGTTGCGTCGCATGCTCGCTGAGGTCGCGCAGGATCAGCCGGCCCTCGGGCACGGCCATGTCGACGATGTGCGAGGCATGCGAGGCGAGGTAGAGCGAGCGTCGCCCGGTGCGCGGCAGGGTGCGCGCCAGCGGATGCACCGCGCCCTTGAGCCGCTGCTTCTCTTCCTCGGAGAACTCGAAGCCCATGATCTGGCGCGAGTAGGCGATCGAATGGAAGACCTGCAGCCCTTCGATGGCGGCCTTCGTCGCGTCGTCGAGCGCGTCGTAGGCGGCGCGCATGTCGGCGAACTCGGTGTCGGCCCGCACCGGCGGCACCACGCGCGCCGACAGCATCGAGTAGCGCCCGGGCGGGTTCTCGAACGAGGCGTCGGTGTGCCACAGCCGATTGCTGATGGTGCTCATGCGCAGCCGGTGGTCGGCCGGCAGGATCTGGCCGTCGGCGCCGACGTTGGAGATGTCGGTCAGGGCCTCGTTGCCGAAGCGGTTCTTGGCGAGCACGGCGACCGAGGTCTTGCTGTGCAGCGTGCCGTCGAAGCGCTCGGCGAAGGCGAGCTGCTCCTCGTTCTCGAGCGGCTGGTCGCGAAAGACCAGCACCGCGTGTTCGTCCATGCCGGCGCGCAGCTGCGCGAGCGTGTCGGGGTCGGTCAGGGTGCGCAGGCTGATGCCGGTCACCTCGGCGCCCAGCACCGAAGGGAGTTTCTGGATGTGTAGTGTCATGGTGGAGTCGTCTTTGGGTACGTATTCATGAATACGTAGTCATTTTTGGCCGCATGGCCGCCGCGGCGCATCGGGGAAAGCCCGCGGCCCGGTCGGAACCCTTGTTTCAGCCTTCGGCGGCCGCCACTTCCTCGGCCATCCAGTGCTCGAAGTCGCGCACCCGCTGCGGCACCGGCCGGTCGGCGCGCCAGGCCATGAAGTAGCCGCCCTCGGTCGGCAGCCGCAGCGCGAGCGGCGCCACCAGCCGGCCGCTCGCGAGGTCGTCGCGCACGAAGGCCAGCAGACCCATCATCACGCCCAGCCCCTCGGCCGCCGCCTGGTAGGCCATTGCGGCGTTCTCGAACTTGAGGCCGCGGTGGGTATCGACGCCGCTCAGGCCCGCGGCCTCGAGCCAGGCCGGCCAGTCCTGCGGCCGGTTCAGCGAACTCAGCAGCGCGTGCTGCGCGAGGTCGGCCGGTTGCGCCAGCGGCGGATCGCGCTGCAGCAGAGCCGGCGCGCACACCGGCAGCAGCGTCTCGCGAAACAGCAGCCGGTAGCCCGGCCCCTCGGGCGGGCTGGGCTCGGAGTGGATGCTCACGTCCACGTCGTCGCGCTCGAAGTCGGTGGGCTTGTGCGAGGTGGTGATCTGCACGTCGATGCGCGGATGCCTGGCGTGGAAGCGCGCCAGCCGCGGAATCAGCCAGCGGATCGCGAAGGTGGGCGGCAGCTTGATGCGCAGCAGCCATTCGTCGGGGCTCTGCTGAAGCTGCCGCGTGCCGAGCTCGATCTGGTCGAAGGCCACCCGCATGCTCGCGTGGTAGCTCTGGCCCGCGGGCGTGAGCCGGATGCCGTGGCGCCCGCGCTCGAACAGCTGCACCTTGAGCCAGTCCTCCAGCGTGGCGATGTGCCGGCTCACCGCGCCCTGGGTCACGCAGAGCTCGTGCGCGGCGCGCGTGAAGTTGCCGCAGCGCGCGGCGGCCTCGAAGGCGCGCAAGGCATTGAGCGGTGGCAGGCGGCGTGTCATGGGGTCTGACTTTAGCTCATGCCTGCATGCGTTAATTGTGATTGCGGCGCCTTCCTCTGCGGGCCTAGGATGCGGCCACTACAAGACAGGAGACGCGCAATGATGAAGAAACTGCATGCCTGCACGATGGCCGCGGTGCTGTTCGCGGGTTTCGGCCCCACGCTGGCGCCGGCCCAGGACGCGGCCGCCAACTACCCCAGCCAGCCGATCAAGCTCATGGTGCCCTGGCCCGCGGGCGGCGGCGTCGACACCACGGCACGCATCGTGTCCGACATGCTCGGCCACCGGCTCGGCCATCCCTTCGTGATCGACAACCGCGCGGGCGCCGGCGGCAACATCGGCACCGAGCTCGCGGCGCGGCAGAAACCCGATGGCTACAACCTGCTGATGTCCTCGATCAGCCCGAACGCGGTCAATGCCAGCCTCTACAGCAAGCTCGGTTTCGATCCGGTCAAGGACTTCGAACCGGTGATCTACGTGTCGGCGGTGCCGAACATCCTGGTGGTGCCCGGCGACTCGCCGTTCAAGACCGCCAAGGACGTGATCGACGCCGCGCGCGCCAATCCCGGCAAGCTCAACTACGCCTCGGGCGGCATCGGTTCCTCGCAGCACCTGGCGGCGGTGCAGTTCGCCAGCGCGGCCAAGATCGACATCGTGCACGTGCCCTACAAGGGCACGGCGCCGGCCGAGGCCGACCTCGCGGCGGGCCATGTCTCGCTGATGCTCGACACCACCACCTGCCTGCCCTTCGTCGCCAGCGGCAAGATGCGCGCGCTCGCGGTGGCCTCGAAGAAGCGCAACCCCGCGCTGCCCGACGTGCCCACCTTCGACGAGGTGGGGCTGCCCGGCGTCTATGCCTCCTCGTGGTATGGCCTGTCGGCGCCGGCCGGCACGCCCAAGGCCATCATCGCCAAGCTCAATGCCGAGGCCAACGCGGTGCTCAAGTCGCCCGAGTTCCAGAAGCGCATGCTGGCCTTCGGCGCCGAGGTCGGCGGCGGCACGCCCGAGGAGTACGGCCGCTTCATGGCCAGCGAGACCAGGCGGTATGCCGAGATCGTGCGCATCTCGGGCGTGAAGCTCGATTGAACCCTGGCCCTGTCCTCTCTTCTTCCCACCCTTCCGACGATCCCATGTCCGCTTCCTCCGCTCCCCGCACCCTGTTCGACAAGATCTGGGAGCCGCATGTCGTGATGCAGCGCGACGACGGCCAGAGCCTGCTGTACGTCGACCGCCACCTGGTGCAGGACGGCTCCGCGCCGGCCTTCGAGATGCTGCGCCAGCGGCAGCTGCCGGTGCGCCGGCCCGAGCGCGCCTTCGCCACGCCCGACCACTACGTGCCCACCGGCTCGCGCGTGCTGGCCGACATCGCCGATGCCGAGAAGCGCGCGATGGCGCAGGCGCTGCACGACGACAGCGCGGCCGCGGGCATCCGCTTCTTCGGCCTCGAAGACATCCGCCAGGGCATCGTGCACGTGGTCGGCCCGGAGCAAGGCCTGAGCCTGCCGGGCAGCGTGATCGTCTGCGGCGACAGCCACACGGCCACGCACGGGGCGCTCGGCGCGCTGGCCTTCGGCATCGGCGCCTCGGAAGTGGCGCACGTGTTGGCCACGCAGACGCTGTGGCAGCGCAGGCCGCGCACGCTGCGCGTGAGCATCGACGGCCGGCTCGGCGAAGGCATGTCGGCCAAGGACGTCATCCTGGCCGTGATCGCGCGCATCGGCGCCGCCGGCGGTACCGGCCACGTGATCGAGTACGCGGGCGAGGCGATCCGCGCGCTCTCGATGGCGGGCCGCATGACGGTGTGCAACATGTCGATCGAGGCCGGCGCGCGCGCGGGCATGGTCGCGCCCGACGACACCACCTTCGAATGGCTGGCCGGCCGTCCCGAGGCGCCGCGCGGTGCTGCCTGGGACGCGGCATTGGCCGCCTGGCGCCGGCTGCCGAGCGACGAGGGCGCGGCCTTCGACAGCGAGGTGCGCCTGTCGGCGGCCGACATCGCCCCCATGGTCACCTGGGGCAACAGCCCCGAGGACGCGTTGCCGATCACCGGCCGCGTGCCCGATCCCGCGCAGGCGGCCAGCGCCGAACGGCGCGAGGCGATGCAGCGCACGCTCGCCTACATGGGCTTGGCACCGGGCCAGGCGCTGACCGATCTCGCGGTCGACCGGGTCTTCATCGGCTCGTGCACCAACGGCCGCATCGAGGACATGCGCAGCGCCGCCGAGGTGGTGCGCGGCCGGCGCGTGGCCGAAGGCGTCGAAGCCTGGGTCGTGCCCGGTTCGGGGCTCGTCAAGCAGCAGGCCGAGGCCGAGGGGCTCGACGCGGTGTTCCGCGACGCCGGCCTGCAATGGCGCCATGCCGGTTGCTCGATGTGCCTGGGCACCAATGGCGACCAGGTGGCCGCGGGCCAGCGCTGCGCCTCGACCTCGAACCGCAACTTCGTCGGCCGCCAGGGGCCGGGCTCGCGCACCCACCTGATGAGCCCGGCGATGGCCGCGGCCGCCGCCATCACCGGCCGGCTGACCGACGTGCGCGCGATCCCGCCGGCGCGCTGAAGCGCCGCTGCCACGAACCCACGCCCCGAACCCATGGAAGCCTTCACCTCCCTCGACGCGGTCGCCGCGCCGCTCGCGCGCATCAATGTCGACACCGACCAGATCGTGCCCGCGCTCTACCTGCAGAAGCCGCGCTCGGACGACTTCGGCGACTACCTGTTCCACGACGTGCGCCACGATGCCGCGGGCGCGCGCCGCGGCGACTTCGTGCTCAACGATCCGGTGTACGCGCGGGCGCGCATCCTGGTCGCGGGCCGCAACTTCGGCTGCGGTTCCTCGCGCGAGCATGCGGTGTGGGCGTTGCACGACGGCGGCTTTCGCACCGTGATCGCGCCGAGCTTCGGCGACATCTTCTTCTCGAACGCGCTCAAGAACGGCCTGTTGCCCGTGCGCCTGCCCGAAGACACGGTGCAGTCGATGCTGGCCGAACTCGCCGCAGCGCCCGGCGCGCGCCTGCGCGTGGACCTGCGCGCGCAGACCGTCACGCGGCCCGGTGGAGAGGTCGAGTCCTTCGCCGTCGATCCCTTCGCGCGGCATTGCCTGCTCGAGGGCCTCGACGAGATCGACTACACGCTGACCCAGCGCGCGCGCATCGAGGACTTCGAGCGGCGCCGCGCCGCCGAGGCCGCGCTGTCCCATTCCTCCCTCTGAACAGCTAGAAAAGGTTCCCAGACATGAAGATCGCAGTGATGCCGGGCGACGGCATTGGCCCCGAGGTGACCGCCCAGGCATTGAAGGTGCTGAAGGCCGTGGTGGGCACGGGCCAGCCGCTGGAACTCGCGCATGCCGCCATTGGCCAGGCCGGCATCGACAGCGCGGGCGACCCGCTGCCCGCGGCCACCAGCGAGATCGCGCGCAAGGCCGACGCCATCCTGTTCGGCTCGGCCGGCATGCCCGGCGACGAGGCCATCCCGTTCATGATGCGGCCCGGCGCGAGCCTGCTGCGCCTGCGCAAGGAACTGGGCCTGTTCGCGAACTTCAGGCCGGCCTTCCTGTTCCCCGAACTGATCGGCGCCTCCACGCTCAAGCCCGAGGTGGTCGAGGGGCTCGATATCCTGATCCTGCGCGAGCTCACGGGCGACGTGTACTTCGGCGAGCCGCGCGGCAGCGGCGTCAATGCCGCGGGCGAGCGCGAGGCCTTCAACACCATGCGCTATTCCGAGCCCGAGGTCGAGCGCATCGCGCACGTGGCCTTCCGCACGGCGCGCGCGCGCAAGGGCCGGCTGTGCTCGGTCGACAAGGCCAACGTGCTCGAGGTGATGCAGTTGTGGCGCGAGGTGGTCACGCGCGTGGGCGCCGAGTATCCCGACGTGGAGCTCACGCACCTGTTCGTCGACGCGGCGGCCATGCAGCTGATGCGCGCGCCCAGGCAGTTCGACGTGATCGTCACCGGCAACATCTTCGGCGACATCCTGTCCGACGCGGCCGCGATGCTCACGGGCTCGATCGGCATGCTGCCCTCGGCCTCGATGGCGGCCGGCAGCTTCGGCCTGTACGAGCCGGTGCACGGCACCGCGCCCGACATCGCCGGGCGCAACCTCGCGAACCCGCTGGCCGCGATCCTGTCGATGGCGATGATGCTGCGCTTCTCGTTCGGCCAGGCGGCGAACGCCGATCGCGTGGAGCAGGCGGTGCGCCGCGTGCTGGCCGATGGCCTGCGCACCGGCGACATCTACCAGGCTGGCAGCACGCGCGTGGGCACCGAGGAAATGGGCGACGCGGTGGTCGCGGCCCTGGGAAAGAACTGAAGGAGCCCGATGGACGGCAGGGCGCGCGCCCTGCCTACCAGAGCTTCCACCAGCGCGGTGGCGGCTTGCGGAGTTCGAGCGGGCGGGTGTCGAGCTCCAGGCCCGCCACCGGCATCGAGGGCAGGTGACGGCGCAACGTGCGCTCGAGTTCATGCGCCATGCCGCGTGCGCGCGCGTCGCCGCGCAGGGCGCGACGGCGCCATTCCGCAGCCTCTGCGGCCAGTGCATCCATGTCCATGTTGCTGATCTCCACCATGGCGCGATTGTCTCGTGCCCGGGCGTCGCTCATGTAGGCGCAAGCAGTACGTCGGCGTACGAATGGATACGCAGCGCGGCCTGGATCCCACACCGTGGCAACAAGAAGCCCGCCGCTATGTCAAAAGACATTGCGCGCCGGCGCGAAACCGGGCCCAGTCGAAGATCGCCTCACCCATCCTATATGTGGGATACGACCTACACGAGGATGCGGCATCGCTTGACTGATGCAGCTTCGTCGGCGCGGTCCGCCGACGGCTACGATCCCCGACGCGAACCAAATACTCAAATTAGGGAAGGGAGCCGCCGCGTGCATGATCGAATGCACGGGCGGTCGGTGGTGGGACCGCGAACCGTGCAAATACCGAGAGGAAATCCATGAAGAACGACCATGAAGCGTTGCGCGCGACGCTGCGCGAGGAAGAGAACGACGTCCTCGAGGGCTGGCTGGACGAAGCCCGCGTGAGCGAACCGGGGGCGCGTCGCTCCGCCAAGGCCGAGGGCGGCGAGCTGCTGCGCCAGCTCGACGGCGTTCTGGCCGCGGGCGGCGACGCCGCGCGCTTCGAGGCGGCCGAATGGGCACCGCTGCGCGACACGCTGGCCAACCTCTCGCGTACGCGCGCGGCCAAGGGCGAGTCGGCCGGCGACACCAGCCTGTTCGTGCTGGCGCTCAAGAAGCCGCTGTTCGATGCGCTGCAGCGCCGGCTGGCGAAGGATCCCGCCGCGCTGGCCAGCGCGCTGTGGACCCTGTCGGCCTCGGTCGACAAGCTCGCGCAGCACACGGTGACCACTTTCCAGCAGGCTCGCGAGGACATCATCCGCCGCCAGCAGGAGGAACTGCTCGAACTCTCGACCCCGGTCGTGAAGCTGTGGGAAGGCGTGCTGGCCGTGCCGATGATCGGCGTGCTCGACAGCGGCCGCACGCAGATGGTGATGGAGGCGCTGCTGCAGCGCATCGTCGAGACCGGCTCCGGCATCGCGATCATCGACATCACGGGCGTGCCCACGGTCGACACCCTGGTCGCCCAGCATCTGCTCAAGACCGTGACCGCGATCCGCCTGATGGGCGCCGACTGCATCATCAGTGGCATCCGGCCGCAGATCGCCCAGACCATCGTGCACCTGGGCATCGACCTGCAGGGCGTGCAGACCAAGGCCACGCTGGCCGATGCGCTCGCGCTGGCCCTGAGGCAGACCGGCTGGCGCATCGAGCGCATGGCCTGAGCGGAGCCGCCATGGACCGCATTCCCATCCTGCGCATGGGCGACATCCTTCTGGTGACGATCCAGGTCGACATGCAGGACCAGACCGCGTTGCAGCTGCAGGACGACCTGGCCGGCCAGATCGCCAAGACCGGCGCCTCGGGCGTGATGATCGACATCTCGGCGCTCGAGATCGTCGACTCCTTCGTCGGCCGCATGCTGACCAGCATCTCGGGCATCGCCCGCATCCTCTCGGCCACCACGGTGGTGGTGGGCATGCAGCCGGCGGTGGCGATCACCCTGGTCGAGCTCGGGCTCTCGCTTGAGGGCGTGAAGACGGCGCTCAATGTCGAGCGCGGCATGGAAATGCTGCGCCGCGCGCGCCTGGAGAACACCCTTGGCCGCTGACCCCACGGGCACGCTGCCGCTGCTCTCGGAGCAGAACATCGTGGCCAGCCGCCAGATGGTGCGCACGCTGTGCCAGGAGCTCAAGCTGTCGCTGGTCGACCAGACCAAGATGATCACGGCCGCCAGCGAGTTGTCGCGCAACGCGCTGATCCACGGCGGCGGCGGGCGCATGCGCTGGGAGTTCGTCGAGCGCAACGGCCGGCGCGGGCTGCAGCTGCACTTCGAGGACGAAGGCCGCGGCATCGAGGACATCGCCTTGGCGCTGACCGACGGCTGGACCAGCGGCAGCGGCATGGGCCTGGGCCTGCCGGGCAGCAAGCGGCTGGTGAACGACTTCGAGATCCAGTCGGCACCCGGTGCCGGCACGCGCGTGAGCATCACCAAGTGGAAGTGATCGCGGGCTGGACCCATCGAGCGTTTCCGATCGACGATGCCAGCCGCATCGGCGAGGCCCGGCGCCATGCGGCACTGGCCGTGGCCGAGATGGCCTGGAACGAAGTCGACGCGGGCCGGGTCGCGCTGGTGATCACCGAGCTCGGCACCAACCTGCTGCGGCATGCGCGCAAGGGCCGGCTGCTGATCGCTTCGCGGCCGCAGATGCACGAGCTCGAGATCGTCTCGATCGACGAGGGACCGGGCATCGAGAACCTCGCGCTGTCGATGCAGGACGGCCATTCCTCGGGCAGCACGCCCGGCACCGGCCTGGGTGCGGTGCGGCGGCTGGCCGACGAGTTCGACATCCATTCGTCGGTGCCCGAGGGCACGGTCTGCGTGGCGCGCGTGCGCGAGGCGCGCGGCCGCGGCGCGGCCGAGGTACCGGGCGCGCAGCGGGTGCAGATCGGTGCGCTGTGCCTTCCGGCGCCCTACGAATCCGTCAGCGGCGACGCGTGGGCGGCTTCGGTGTCGCCCGAGGGTGACCACTTCAACCTACTGCTCGTCGACGGGCTGGGCCACGGGCCCGAGGCGGCCAAGGCCGCGCAGGCCGCGACCGAGGCTTTCGCCGAGGCGCCCGGGCGCGAGGTCCGCGACGCGGTGCAGCAACTGCACCAGCGCCTGCAGACCACGCGCGGCGCGGCCGTGTGCGTGCTGAAGCTCGATACCGAGGGCGAGTCCATCGCCTGGTCGGGCGCCGGCAATATCGTCGGGCGCGTGCTCTCGGGCATCTTCGACAAGGGCATCCTGACCCAGCACGGCACCGCCGGCATGCAGATCCGCAAGCCCGAGGCCGCCACCATGGAACTTCCGCCGCATGCGCTGGTGGTGCTGCACAGCGACGGCATCGAGACGCGCTGGCAGGCCGACCGCATCCGGCCATTGCTGCAAAAGGACCCCACGCTGGTGGCGGCCGTGCTTTTGCGCGACCATACGCGTCACCGCGACGATGCGACGGTCGTGGTTCTGCGGCGAAAGGAATGGCGATGAGCAGCAGCGAACTCGACACCGCGCACGACACCGAGGCCTCGGCGCTAGCGCGCCAGCTGGCCGAGAGCCGCCAGGAGAGCGACGAGCTGCGCGCCGAACTCGAGGAAACCAACCGCGGCGTGGTGGCGCTCTATGCCGAGCTCGATGCGCAGGCCGAGCAGCTCAAGAAGGCGACCGAACTCAAGAGCCGCTTCCTCGCCTACATGAGCCACGAGTTCCGCACGCCGATCAATGCGATCCGCAGCATTACGCGCATCCTCAACGACCGCATGGACGGCCCGCTCACGCCCGAGCAGGAGAAGCAGGTCGGTTTCGTCGAGACCATGGCCTCGGAACTCGCCGAGATGGTCGACGACCTGCTCGACCTGGCCAAGATCGAGGCCGGCCGCGTGGAGATCTCGCCGGCCTGGTTTGAGATGGTCGACCTGTTCTCGGCGCTGCGCGGCATGTTCCGCCCGGTGCTCGGCAACCCGGCCACCGCGTTGATCTTCGAGGAGCCCGAGGGCCTGCCCAAGCTCTACACCGACGACCGCAAGCTGTCGCAGATCCTGCGCAACTTCATCTCGAACGCGCTCAAGTTCACGCCCGAGGGTGAGGTGCGCGTGACCGCGATGCGCGTGGGCGAGGATCGCGTGCGCTTCTCGGTGGCCGACACCGGCATCGGCATCGCGCCCGAGCACCATGCGGCCGTGTTCGACGACTACTCGCAGGTCGACTCGCCGGTGCAGAAGCGGCTGCGCGGCACCGGCCTGGGCCTGTCGCTGAGCAAGCAGCTCGCCACGCTGCTTGGTGGCCATGTCGAACTCGAGAGCGAACTCGGCAAGGGCTCGACCTTCTCGGTTACGCTGCCGGTGCAACTGCGGCGCCAGTCTGGCGCCGAGGCGCAGGACGGGGAGCGCGACTGGGGCTGGAACGGGGCGGGCGGCGCCGCGAACGAACAGCACGCGGGGCAGGCATGAACATCGACCCCGTCATCAACATCACCATCGACCGCTCGCAGCACACGGTGCTGGTGGTCGACGACAACCCCACCACCCGCTACGCCACCGCGCGCGTGGTGCGCGCGGCCGGCTTCCAGACCCAGGAAGCGGGCACCGGCGGCGAGGCCGTGCGGCTGGCGCCGAAGAACATCTCGGCCGTCGTGCTCGACGTGCACCTGCCCGATTTCAGCGGTTTCGAGGTCTGCCAGCAACTGCGGCTGCGCCCCGAGACCTCGACCCTGCCGGTGGTGCACCTGTCGGCGACCTTCGTGCGCAACGAGCACAAGGTGGCCGGACTCAACGCGGGCGCCGATGCCTACCTGGTGCATCCGGTCGAGCCGCCGGTGCTGATCGCCACGCTGCAGGCGCTGATCCGCGCGCGCATGGCCGAGGAGCGGCAGCGCGCGAGCGAGGCGCGCTTTCGCGCCATCTACGACCAGGCGCCGCTGGGCATCGCGCTGGTCGATGCGCGGGGGCGCATCGCCGACGTCAATCCCGCGATGGTCGGCATGCTCGGCCGCGCTCGCGAGATGCTGGTCGGCCAGGCGGTCAGCGCCTTCGCCCCGCCGGACTGGACCGAGTTCGTGCACCAACACACCGCGGAGAGCGGCGACCCGCTGCAGCCGGCGGCGACCTGGACCGGCGAGTTCCCGCTGCTGCGGCAGGACGGCACATGGGTCCGCCTCGAATGGACCCTGTCGACGCCGATCGAACCCGGCCTGCGCGTGGGCATCGCGCTCGACGTCTCCGAGCGCTTCGAACTCGAGGCGCGCCGCAGCGAGGTGCTCGAGCGCGAACAGGCGGCGCGCGCCTCGGCCGAGCGCCTGAGCCGCACCAAGGACGACTTCGTGGCCGTGCTCTCGCACGAGCTGCGCAACCCGCTCAATGCCATCGGTGGCTGGGTGCACCTGCTGAAGGTCGGCAACCGCGCGCCCGAGCAGATGGAGAAGGGCCTCAACGCCATCGACCGCAGCGTGAAGGCGCAGGCGCGCCTGATCTCCGACATCCTCGACGTCTCGCGCATCAGCTCGGGCAAGCTGCGGCTGCACCGCGAATGGGTGGACCCGGCCGCGCTGGTGACCGCCTCGATCGAGGCTTCGAACGCCGCCGCGGCCGCGAAGAAACTGGCGATCCGCTTCAACCAGGAAGGCGCCGAGCAGGCGGCCTGGCTCGACGGCACGCGCTTCCAGCAGATCGTGTGGAACCTGCTGTCGAATGCCATCAAGTTCTCCGACGAGGGCGGGCGCATCGTGGTCGACCTGGTGCGCAGCGGCGACCGGCTGCACCTGTCGGTGCAGGACTTCGGCCGCGGTATCGCGAGCGATTTCGTGCCGCACCTGTTCGACCGCTTCTCGCAGAGCGATTCGCCCGACAACCGTTTCCATGGCGGCCTCGGCCTCGGGCTGTCGATCGTGAAGAACCTCGCCGAACTGCATGGCGGGCAGGTCTCGGCGCACAGCGAAGGCGAGGGCAAGGGCGCGACCCTGCGCGTGTCGCTCGGCGTGGTGCCCGACGGCGACGGCGGGATCATCCTGCTCGATGCGCGCCAGGCCGCTGGCGATTCGCTTTCCGAGCATCTGCTCGCGGGGCTCGAGGTGCTGGTGGTCGAGGACAACGTGGATGCCAGCGAGATCCTCGCCGTGGTGCTTTCCGACGCGGGCGCGCTGGTGCGCATCGCGCCCGACTTCGACGGCGCGCTGCAGCTGCTCGACCAGAAGTGGCCCGACGTGCTGGTGAGCGACATCGGCCTGCCGGGGCGCGACGGCTACGACCTGATCCGCGAACTGCGCCAGCTCGAGGTCGCGCGCGGCAAGCCGCGGATCTTCGCGATCGCCCACACGGCCTTCACCCGGCCGCAGGACCACAGCAAAGCGACCGAGGCCGGCTTCGACGCGCACCTGGGCAAGCCGCTGCAGCCGCATGCGCTGATCGCGCTGATCAACCAGCGCCACGGCTGAGCGCGAGCGCCTAGGCGGCCGGGCCCTCCACGAACACGTCGGAGTGGAAGTCGGCGGCGTCGAGGCCGCAACGCGCGAGCGCGGCCTCGCGCACCGCCGCCACCATCGCTGGCGAGCCGCAGCAGTACAGCGCGTGCCCGCGCAGGTCGGGGCAGGCCCGTGCCAGCGCCTCGTCGGCCCGGCCGCGGATGTACTCGGCGCGCAGGCTTTCGTCCACTGTCGCTTCCTCGTCGCTCAAGGCCGCGACGAAGCGCAGCGACGGCCACTGCCGCTGCCAGCGCGCGACCGCCGCGGGCAGATAGATGTCCTGTGCGCGGCGCGCGCCCCACAGCAGCGTGATCGGCCGATCGGCGCGGCGCTTCATCAGGTCGTCGAGGATGGACTTGACCGGCGCGAAGCCGGTGCCGCCGACCACGAAGACCAGCGGCGCGGTGTCGTCGGCTTCACCGGCCAGCGAGAAGGCGCCGAAGGGCAGTTCCACCTCGAGCAGCTCGCCGCTTTCGAGCCGCGGCACGCGCGCGCTAAACGCGCCGCCGGGCACATGGCGCACATGCAGCGTCAGCGTGTCGCTCTCGTGGGGCGGATTGGCCATCGAATAGCAGCGCGTGCTGCCGTCGTCGAGCTTGAGCTGCAGGTACTGGCCGGCCTGGAAGCGCGCGCGCTGGCCCGCGGGCAGCCGAAGCTGCAGCAGCGAGACGTCGGGCGCGACGAGCTGGTGGCGAAACACCTTGGCAGCGAAGCGCTTGCGTGCCGCCGGATCAATGCGCCGCCACGACACCGGCCGGATCTCGAGCGCGGGGCTCGCGGCCATGCACATGCACAACAGCACCTGGCCCGGCAGGCAGGTCTCGTTGACCATCGGGCCGCGGCCCGCGGGTGCGACCTCGCCGTGCGCGACCGTGCCCGCGCAGTTGCCGCACACGCCCTTGCGGCACGAGTGGGGCAGCTCGATGCCGGCGCGCAATGCGGCGTCGAGCACAGTCTCGCCGTCGTTGCCGTCGAAGGCCAGGTCGCTGTCGGCGATGGCGATGCGGTGGCTCATGGCACCACCTCGCCGGACACGTTCGGCAGACCCGACAACAGCGCGATGGTGCGCAGCACGGCCTCGGGGCTCGCGATGCCGCGGCCCGCGATGTCCATCGCGCTGCCATGGCCCACGCTCGACAGCAGCGCATCGGCGCCGATGCTCAGGGCGCTCGCCGCGCGCGGCGCCAGCAGCTTGACGGGGATGTGGCCCTGGTCGTGGAACATCGCCACGTAGAGATCGTGCGTGCGCTCCGCGAGCAGCAGGTCGGCACCGACGGGGCCGTCCACGCGCAGGCCCTCGGCGCGCGCGGCCTCGACCGCCGGGGCGACGATCGTCGCATCCTCGGGCCCGAACAGCCCGCCCTCGGAGGCATGCGGGTTGATGCCGAATACGCCGATCGAGGGCCGGTCCACGCCCAGCAGCGCGCAGGCCCGCGCGCCGGCACGGATCGCCTCGGCCACCAGCGCGGGCGTCATGCGCTCGAGCGCGATGCGCACGCTCTCGTGCAGCGTCGCATGCACGATGCGCAGCCCGCCGCCCACGAGCAGCAGGAACACGCGCTCCTCGGCCATGCCGCACACGCGCGCCACCAGCGAGGGATAGCCGCTGAAGGCGATGCCGGCGCGGTGGATCGCGGTCTCGTGATGCGGGCAGGCGACCACCGCATCGACTTCGCCGCGTCGGCAGGCCTGCAGCGCGGCCGTGGCCGATGCGACGGCGGAGGCGCCCGCTGCGGCGTCGATACGTCCGGGTTGCGCTTCGAGGTCGCCGGTGGCGACCAGCGCCGCATCGCGCAGCAGCGCGTCGAGGCCGAGCTGCGCCTCCGTGCGTTCGAACACGTTGGACGGTCCGTACAACACGATGCGTTCGCGGTCTTCGCGCGGCAGCGCGGCCAGGGCCTTCAGCGCGATCTCGGGCCCGATGCCGTTGGGATCGCCCGCCGTGAGCGCGAGCCGGCGTGGCGTTCGAAGAGAAGACTCGGCGTTCACAGCGGCAGCGCGAGCAGGGTATCGGTCACCGTGCTGTCGCACACGGCCACGCGCGACTGCAGCAGCAGGCGGCCCTCGCGCTGCACGAAGCGGTCCTCGTAGCTGCCGGTGGCGAACATCTCGGTCTGTCCCGTGGCCATGATGCGCGCCACCATGAAGGGCGTGCGCGCGCGTGCCGTGTCGTCCTCGGCCTCGAGCAGCAGCGGCATGCCCAGCAGGTGGCGGTAGCGCTGCCGCTCGTAGATGTTGGCCTCGCGCAGCGCGGCGATGCGGTCCTCGAGCATCGCGCGCGAGTCGGCGTAGACGATGCCCGCAGGCAGTCCCTCGCGCTCGTTCTCGACGTGGGTGATGCGGTAGTGGCAGTCGTCGGCGAAGAAATCGGGCCAGCGCTCGAGCGCATCGCTGTCGATGGCATCGGCATAGGCCGCGTTGAAGGCGCACAGCGCCAGCAGGTCGATCATGGGTGTTCTTTCCTCGTCGGGTGCTCAAGCGCCCATGTGCTGCCGATACGCCTTCCAGAAGCCGCGCACCGAGGCCTCGGTGGCACGGCCCTCGCTCGAGACGGCGCCGTCGCCGCCCATCTCGACGATGGCCTCGTGGTCGGCCGCGCCCGCGATGCCGCGCTGCACGAAGCCGCCGACCGCGCCGTCCTCCATCGAGATGAAGCCCGCGGGACCGACCAGGTTCGACTGCTTGAGCCGCACGCGGCGCTGCGCGGGCGTGTCGTCGACGTAGCCGATGTAGGTCCAGTTGAGCTCGGTGCGCGCGCTGCCCTTGGGCAGCACCTGGCGCACCGCGAGGCAGTTCTGGATCTGCTGCAGCACGAAGCCAGGGAACACCGAGAGGATCTGCAAGGTCACGCCGTCGTCGTACTCCGCAAAGCCCGCGAGCACGCTCGGGTCCTTGAGGCGATAGCGGTCGTTGTCGGAACGCAGCGCCTGCTCCTTGTAAGAGGCATCCTTTTCCGCGGCCGCGTCGATCATCGAGTAGCTCACGTGGTGGCCGCCGCTCTCGTCGACGATCACGCCGCCTTTCTGCGACAGGCGGTTGAGCTCGAAGGTGGTGAAGAACAGGTGCAGCAGGCTCGCGTGGTAGCTGTCCTTCACGTTCTCGACGTAGAGCTTCCAGTTGTTGGGCAGCGCCTGCGTGAAGCGGCCGATCACCTCCACCGGCTTGTGCAGCACGCGCTCGACGCGCGCGCAGATCTCGTCGCCGAGGTATTCCTCGATCGAGGGCACGTCCTCCGAGAAGCTGCCGAACACCAGGCCGCAGAAGCGCGCGATGCGCAGCTTGCGCGGCCCGTGCGCTTCCTTGCAGAAGCTCGCGGGCATGCCGCCCTGGCCCTTCACGCCCTTCTCGAAGGCCACGCCCGTGAGGTCGCCCTGGCGGTTGTAGCTCCAGGCGTGGTAGACGCACTGGAAGTTCTCGCTGCGGCCCGACTTCTCGAGCGCGATCAGCGCGCCGCGGTGTGCGCAGCGGTTCTCGAAGGCGTAGATCTCGTCGTCGTCGTCGCGCACCACCACCACCGGCGTCTCGCCCGCGAAGGTGGTGCGGTAGCTGCCGCCTTCGGGCAGCTCGGCCTCGAGGCACAGGTAGTTCCAGGTCTGGCCGCGGAAGATGCGCGCCTGCTCGTCGGCGGCCAGTTGCGCGTCGCTGTAGACGCCGAAGGGAATGCGCGTGAGGCCGGGCCCGGACCAGTGGACCGGTTGCGCGGACGCGGTGGATGAAGCGATGGACATGGCGGGCTTATTCGAGGGTGACGTTGGCGCTCTGGATGACCTTGTGCCACTTGGCGGACTCGGCCTGGATGAACTGGCCGGTGCGGGCACTGTCCCAGCCGCGCGGCTCGGCGCCCTGCTCGGCGAACTTCTGCTTCACGTCGGGCAGCGCGAGCGCGGTGGCGATGGCCTTCTGCGTCGAGGCCACGACCGGTGCCGGCGTGCCCGGCGGCGCGACCACCGCGAACCAGGTCACGGCATTCATCGCGGGCAACTTCTGCTCGGCGAAGGTCGGCGCCTCGGGCAGCGCGGGACTGCGGTGCTCGTCGGCCACCGCGAGGATGCGGACCTTGCCGGTGCGCGCGAACTGCAGCGAGGAGGAGATGTTGTCGAAGAACACGTCGACCTGGCCGCCGATCAGGTCCACCAGCGCGGGCGCCGTGCCCTTGTACGGCACATGCGTCATCTCGGTGCCCGTGAGCTGCATGAACAGGCTGGCCGTGAGGTGCGAGGTGGTGCCGTTGCCCTGCGAGGCGAAGCTCACCTTGCCGGGGTTGGCCTTGAGGTAGGCGATGAACTCGGCCACGTTGTGCACCGGCAGCTTCGGGTTCACCACCAGCACGTTGGGCACCGTCGCGAGCACCGTCACCGGCACCCAGCGCGTGGGATCGAAGCCCAGCTTCTTGTAGAGGTGCTGGTTGATCGCGATCGGCGCGGGTGGCGAGGCCAGCAGGGTCTTGCCGTCGGGCTCGGCGCGGTAGACCACGTCGGCGCCGATGTTGCCGCCGGCGCCCGTGCGGTTCTCGATCACCAGGCCGCCGGGGAACTGGTCGCGCAGCTTGTCGGCCACCACGCGCGGCAGGATGTCGGCGGTGCCGCCAGCGGGGAAGGGCACGATCATGCGCGCGACCTTGTCGTTGGCGGTCTGCGCCCGCGCGGCGGGCGGCAGCGCGGGCAACATCAGCGCGGCCAGGGCCGCCAGGCCGAGCGTGCGCGCGGCGAGTCTGTGGAACATCGTGTGTCTCCGTCTTGTTCGTGCATCGAGGGGTTTTCAGTGTCCTTGCGGGCCGGTGCGCAAACAAGCTAGATTTGCGCTATGCGCAAAACTCGGACCGACGCCCCGAGCGAGGAAGAGCCCGCTCCCGACAAGAACTTCGTCGCCTCGCTCGAGAAGGGGCTGGCCGTGCTGACCTGCTTCGGTCGCCAGCACAGCCGGCTCAACTTGTCGGAGGTCGCGCGGCTCACGCGCAGCACGCCGGCCTCGGCGCGGCGCTCGCTGCTGACCTTGCGCGCGCTCGGCTATCTCGACAGCGACGGCAAGCGCTTCTGGCTGCTGCCGAAGGCGCTGCTGGTGGCGCATGCCTATCTGGCGTCGCGGCCCGAGCCTTCGGTGGCGCAGCCGCTGCTCGACGCGCTGTCGGAACGCACGCGCGAATCGGCTTCGCTCGCGCTGCTGCAGGACGACGACGCGATCATCATCGCGCGCTCCACCGCGCGGCGCAGCCTCAGCACCGGCCTGGGCATCGGCTCGCGCCTGCCGGCCTACTGCGCGGCGCTGGGCCGCGTGCTGCTCGCGAGCCTGCCGCCCGAGGAGGCCGAGCGCCGCATCCGCGCCATGCTGCGGCCACGGCTCTCGCCGCGCACCGTCACCGACGCGGCCGAGGTGCTGGCCATCGTCGCGCGCTGCCGGCGCGAGGGCTATGCCAGCAACGACGGCGAGCTCGAACTCGGCGTGCGCTCCATGGCCGTGCCGGTGCGCGACCGCGCGCAGCAGGTGGTGGCGGCGATGAGCATCGCGGTGCGAACAGAGCGCATGACGCTGGCGGAGTTTCGCGAGGCCTTCCTGCCGGCGCTGCAGAAGGCGAGTGCGAGCCTGAGCGCGCGCCTGTATCCGGGATGACGCGCAGCCGCCAGCAGGAGAGGGCGATGCAGAATGCCCCCGTCGCCAGCGACCACAACCACGACAACAGCCTCATGAACCTCCGTTCCTCTCTTGCCCGCACACTCGTGGCGAGCGCGATCCTCGCCCTGCTGGCCGCCTGCGCCTCGAACCCACCCGCCGACCCCGGCGAATGGAAGCCCAACCCGCCCAATCCCAATGCGCCGTATCCCGCCGAGTCGCGCACGAATGGCGAGCAGGGCATGGTGATGCTGCGCGTGCGCACCACGCCGGCGGGCAAGCCGGCCGCGATCGAGGTGCAGAAGTCGAGCGGTTATCCGCGGCTGGACCGCTCGGCGGTCGAGACGGTGTGGAAGTGGCAGTTCAAGCCCACGCCCGACGACGGCACCGTGGTCTGGCGCGAGGTGCCGATCCGCTTCTTCATCACCTCGCTGCCGCAGCAGCAGAAGCTGGATTGAGACCCACCGCCCTCACGCGGTAACCGGCGCATCGTCCGTGAGCTGGCGCAGCGCCTCGCGCAGCTTGCCGAGGTCGGCCGGCTTCGAGAAGTGCGCATCGAAACCGGCCTCCAGCGCCTGGCGCCGATCCGATTCCTGGCCATAGCCGGTCAGCGCGAGCAGGGCGATCCGCCGCGTGCCCGATTCGCGCTCACGCTCGCGCACGCGCCGCGCGAGTTCATGCCCGCTCATGCCGGGCAGGCCGATGTCGAAGATGCCCGCGTCCACCGGCCCGGCCTCGAGCAGCTGCAGCGCCTCCTCGGCGCTGCCGGCCTTGCGGACATCGTGCCCTTCGAGCGCGAACCACTCGGCGAGCACATCGAGCGCATCGAGGTTGTCGTCCACCAGCAGCAGGCGCAGCGTGGGCGCGCCGATGGCGGCCGCATCGGCGGGCGCCTCGGCTTCGGTGGCCGCGGCACCGGCCAGCGGCAGGCGCACGATGAAGCGGCTGCCCTGTCCTTCGCCGGCGCTCTGTGCCTCGATCAACCCGCCATGCAGCTTCGCGAGGCTTTGCGCGATGGCCAGGCCCAGGCCCAGGCCGCCGGCCGCGCGCTGCAGCTGCTGCGCACCCTGCACGAAGCGGTCGAACACATGCGGCAGCAGCTCGGGCGCGATGCCGATTCCCTCGTCGCTGATCGACAGCTCGGCCTGGCCATCGGCCATGCGCAGGTCCAGCACGATCTCGTCGGTGGGCTGGGTGAACTTGGCGGCGTTGTTCAGCAGGTTGCACACGATCTGCACCAGCCGCAGCGGATCGCCGAGCACCGGCACCGGCTGATCGGGCAGGCCCAGGCGCGGCATGCGCGCGCGCGGCTGCAGCGCGGGCTGCGTGAGCTCGATCGCCTTGGCGGCCACGTCGCGCAGGTCGACGGGCTCGGGCCGCAGCACGATCTTGCCCGACACGATGCGCGAGATGTCGAGCAGGTCGTCGACCAGCCGTGAGAGGTGGCGCACCTGCCGCTCGATGATCTGGCGCTCGCGCGGGAAGGCTTTTTCGTCCTTCCGTTCGATCAGCGTGAGCGCGAGCGAGATCGGCGCCAGCGGATTGCGCAGCTCGTGGCCCAGCATGGCGAGGAACTCGTCCTTGGCCTGGCTCGCCACCTCGGCCTGGGTCTGCGCCTTGCGGGCGCGCGCGAGCAGGCGCACGTTGTCCAGGGCCAGCGCGGCGCGCTGCGCGAGCTCGCCGATCAGGGCGCCGTCGGCCGGCGAGAAGCGCCGCTTCGAGCGGTCCTGCAGGATCGCCATCGCGCCGATGGTGCGCCCGCGCGCCACCAGCGGCACCACGCAGCCGGCCGTGATGCCCAGCATCTGCACGAAGGCGCGCAGCTGCGGGTCGAGCAGCTCGAAGTCGCCGGGGCTGTCGAGGTTGCCGATGAAGGTCTGGCCGCTGGCGATGGCCCAGGGGAACGAGCCAGGGCCGGTGGTCGGCGCGGCGCTGTTGTCCACGAACCGCGCGATCTCGGCGCTGCGCGCGGGGTCGGCATGGTGGGTGAGCTTGCGCTCGAGCACGTCGTGCTCGTCGAGCAGGTCGATGCGGCAGAGGTCGGCCACATGCGGCACGATGATGCCGGCGATGGCCTGCAGGGTCGATTCTTCCTCGAGCGAGCGCGACAGCACCGCGCTCGCGCTCACCAGCCGCTCGAGCTGGGTCTGCGCCGCCTGCGCCACGGTGCGGGCCTCGCGCTCTGCGTTCAGCAGGCTGTCGCGCTCGGCTTCGTGCTCGGTGCGCTGCGTGGCGGCATCGGCCAGCGCATGTGCCACGGCGTCGATCTCGGCGATGCCCGAGGCATGGGTCGAGACCGGCAGGCCGTGCCCGAGCGCGTCGGCACTGCGGCGCAGGCGCGCCATCGGCCGCGTGATCGAGCGCGACATCCACCAGGCCACGAGCGCGCCGAGCAGCAGCGACACCAGCAGGCCGCCGCCATAGGCGAGCAGGGTGCGGCGCAGTGCGTCGTCGGCCACCGCGGTGGGCGCGCCGAGCGCGACGATCCAGGGTGCGACATCGATGCGCGCCACCGCCGTCTGCACCTCGGTGCCGTCGACGTTGTGCGTGGTGCCGACGTACTCGCGCCGGTCCTTCATCGTCTGCAGCAGCGCGCGCAGGCTGTCGCTGGGCGGCCGGCCGCGGAAGCGCTCGTCATCGCGCGAGCGCGCCACGCGCGTCAGCGCCGAATCGAAGACCGAGACCGCCCAGCCCTCGGGCACGCGCTGGCGCGCCAGCACGGCACCGATCGCCTCGGGGCGCACGATGGCGGTGAGCACGTAGCGCACCGTGTCGTCGCGCACCACCGGCACCCGCACCGCGAAGGCCAGGTTGCCGCGCGGCCCCGGCGCCAGCACGCCGATGCCGGGCTGGCGCGTGCGGATCACCTCGGCCAGGCTGGCGGCCTCGACCACCTCGCCGTCGGCCCCGGCCACCGAGCCCTCGCTGCTGAAGACCACTTTGCCCGAGGGCGCGATCAGCAGCACGCCGCGCCATTCGGGATGGGTGGCGCGCAGCGCCTTGGCGAGCACCAGTGCGTCGATCAGGCCGCTGTCCTCGCTGGCGCCCAGCGGTTCGGCCAGCGCCAGCGCCTGCAGCGCGGAGATCGTGAGCCGCAGCTCGCTGTCGACCGAGGTGGCGAGCGCGCGCGCCACGCCCGTGGTGGAGGTCTGGGTCTGCGCGCGCTGGGCCTGCAGCAGCCCGTTGAGCGCGAAGCCGCAGACGACGGCGAGCGGCAGCAGGGCCGCCGAGGCCACCAGCAGGAGCCGGACCGAGAGGGAGGGAGCGCGCATTCGCCTGAGGTGATCCACCGCAAAAGCATCGATTGTTGCTCAGCCGGCATGGGCGGCCATCCCTGGTTTTCGGTAGCTGCCGGCACGGCGCCTGCCGCGCTGCGCTTTCGCTCGCCGCGAAAGCTACGCGCCTCGAAGCTAAACCAAGCGCGGGCTCGCGTTCCTAAAGTTGCGCCACGGGCCACAGCCGATGGCCGCGAACAGGAAAAAGATGCCTTCCCGAGACAAAGAAACCATCGACCCGATCACCCTCGAAATCTGGTGGAGCCGGCTCGTCGCCATCGCCGACGAGGCGGCCACCGCGCTGCTTCGCACCGCCTTCTCGACCATCGTGCGCGAATCGAACGACTTCGCCACGGTGCTGATGAACCGGCATGGCCAGTCGATCGCCGAGAGCACCGGCGGGATTCCCGCCTTCGCCGGCATCGTGCCGCGCACCACCAAGGCGATGCTCGAAACCTACCCCGCGTCCGGCTGGCGCGAGGGCGATTGCCTGATCACCAACAACCCCTGGCTGGCGACCGGCCACCTGCCCGACATCGCGATCGTCACGCCGATCTTCTTCGCGGGCGAGTTGGCCGGCTTCGCGGGATCGGTGGCCCACGCGCCCGACATCGGCGGCAATCCGGGCGCCGGGGCGCAGGAGCTCTACGAGGAGGGCGTGTGCATCCCGCCGATGCACCTCTACCGCGCCGGGCGTCGCAACGACGACATGCTCAAGCTGTTCCTCAACAACGTGCGCCTGCCCGAGCAGGTGCTCGGCGACATCGAAGCGCAGGTCACGGCCAACGAGGTGTGCCGCCGCCGCACCGTGGACTTCATGACCGACGCCGGGCTGCGCTCGCTCGACGCCCTCTCGGAGGCGGTGCACGAGCGCTCGGAGATGGCGGTGCGCAAGGCGATCGCAGCGATCCCGGACGGCCGCTACGAATCCGCCATCGATGCCGACGGCTTCGCCCACCGGCCCACGCACATCCGGTGCGCGATCACCATCAGCGGCGACTCCATGACGGTCGACTACGAAGGCAGTTCGCCCCAGGTGGACCGCGGCACCAACTGCACGATGAACTACACGCAGGCCTACTCGGTCTATCCGATCAAGTGCGTGCTCGATCCCGCGACGCGCAGGAACGAGGGCTCGTACCGGCCGATCCTGGTCAAGGCGCCCGAAGGCAGCATCCTCAACGCGCGCCATCCGGCGGCGGTGGCGGCGCGCCACCTCACCGGCCACATGCTGTGCTGCGCGATCTACCAGGCGCTGGCGCGCGTGATCCCGGACCAGGTGCTGGCCGACAGCGGCGGCACGCCGGCGATGCGGGTGCGCTTCAGCGGCGCCACCGGCTCGGGCTCGCGCTTCGCGCAGATTCTGTTCGCCAGCGGCGGCATGGGGGCGTCGGCGCGGGGCGACGGGCTGTCGACCACGGCCTTCCCCACCAACTCGGGCGCCGGCAGCATCGAGGCGCTCGAAGCGGTGGCGCCGGTGCTTGTGCGCCGCAAGGAATACCGGGCCGACTCCGGCGGCGCGGGCCGGCACCGTGGCGGGCTGGGGCAGCGCTGCGAGGTCGAGAACATCACCGGGCGGCCCATGCAGCTGGCGCTGCTCGCCGACCGCGAGCGCCATCCCGCGCTCGGCATCCTCGGCGGCCAGCCCGGCGCGCCCACGGCCGCCTTGCTCTCGAACGGCGCGGTGCTGTCGCTGAAGTCGAAGGTCGAGTTCCCGCCCGGCGAATGCGTGACCTTGCTGTTCGCGGGCGGCGGAGGCTACGGCCCGCCGCGAGAGCGCGATCCGGCGCGCTTGCGCCGCGATGTGTCGGACGGCTTCGTGTCGCCGGCGGCGGCCCTGGCCAGCTACGGGCAGGACGAGGGAGCGATGCAATGAGAAAGACCACCCGCATCGGCGTCGACATCGGCGGTACCTTCACCGACTTCGTGCTGCACGACGAGGCACGCGGCATCACGCGCACCGGCAAGCGGCTGACCACGCCGGCGCAACCGAGCCAGGCCATCGTCGAGGGCATCGAGCGGCTGCTGGCCGAGACCGGCACGCGAGCCGGCCAGATCGCCAGCATCGTGCATGGCACGACGTTGATCACCAACACCGTGCTCGAGCGCACCGGCGCCAAGGTCGGGCTGCTGGCCACCGAGGGCTTCCGCGACGTGCTCGAGATGGGGCGGGAGAGCCGCTACGACGTCGACGACCTGTTCCTGCAGCCGGCGCCGCTGATCGTGCCGCGCTCGCTGCGCCTGGGCGTGGGCGGCCGGTTGCTCGCCGACGGCAGCGAACGCACCCCGCTCGACGAAGAGGGCGTGGCGCGTTCGGTGCGCACGCTGGTGGAGGAACATCGCATCGAAGCGCTGGCGATCGCCTTCTTCCATGCCTACCGCAATCCAGCGCACGAGCGGCGCGCGCGGCAGATCGTGCACGGGCTGTACCCCGGCCTGCTCGTGAGCCTGTCGGCCGAGGTCGCGCCCGAGATTCGCGAGTTCGAGCGCACCACCACCGCCTGCGTCAATGCCTACGTGCAGCCGCGCGTGCACGGCTACCTCGACCGGCTCGGCGCCGACCTGGCGGCGCTGGGCTTCGAGGGCGACCTGCGGATCATGCTGTCCGGCGGCGGCATCACCACCGTCGACGAGGCCAAGCGCTATCCGGTGCGCCTGATCGAGTCGGGCCCGGCGGCTGGCGCGATGGCGGCTGCCTTCGTGGCGCGCACCGCCGGCGAGCCGCGCATGGTGTCGTTCGACGTCGGCGGGACCACCGCCAAGATGTGCCTCATCGAGCAGGGGCAGCCGCACCTGAAGCACGACTTCGAGGCCGGGCGCCTGCGCAAGTTCAAGCAGGGTTCGGGCCTGCCGCTCAAGGTCACGGTCATCGACATGATCGAGATCGGCTCGGGCGGCGGCTCGATCGCCGCGGTGGACGCGGTGGGCCTGATGAAGGTCGGCCCGCGCAGCGCGAGCTCCGTGCCAGGGCCGGTCTGCTACAACCGCGGCGGCACCGAGCCGACGGTGACCGACGCCGACCTGCTGCTCGGTTGCCTCGACCCCGCGTTCTTCCTCGGCGGCGAGATGGCGCTGTCGATCGACAAGGTCCGCTCGGCCGTGAGCGAGAAGCTGGCCGGCCCGCTGGGCATCGGCAGCGAGGAGGCGGCGCGCGGGATCCGCAGCATCGTCGACGAGAGCATGGCCGCGGCCACGCGCATGCACCTGGCCGAGAAGGGCAAGGACCCGCGCGCCTACACGCTGTTCGCCTTCGGTGGCGCCGGTCCGGTCCACGCCTATGCGCTCGCCCGGCTGCTGAAGATGCGCAGGATCATCGTGCCGATGGGGGCCGGCGTGATCTCGGCGCTCGGGTTCCTGGTGGCGGCACCTGCGGTCGACGAGGTGCGTGGCTACGTGACCAGCCTGGAGCAGGTCGACTGGGACCACGTCAACCGCATCTATGCCGAGATGGAGGCCTCGGCCAGCGCGCTGCTGCTGGGGGCCGGCGGCGACGCGGGCCAGATCTCGCTGCGCTGGTCGGTGGACATGCGCTACCTGGGCCAGGGCTTCGAGATCACCGTGGACATTCCGCGCGGCCCCCTGGGCGCGGCCGATCGCGGCGCGATCCGCGATGCTTTCGTGGCCACCTACGCGGCGCGGTTCGACCGCACGGTGCGCGACGTCGGCATCGAGGCGATCAACTGGCGCCTGTCGGCGAGCCTGCCCGCGCAGGACATCAGCCTCGCGCATGCACCGGTGCAAAGCGATCCGCTGCGTGGCGTGCGGGTGGTAAATTTCGCCGAATTCGGCGACCTGCCGGCGCGGGTCTATGACCGCTATGCGCTCAAGCCCGGCGACCGTTTCCAGGGGCCGGCCGTGGTCGAGGAGCGCGAATCGAGCTGCAGCTTCGGTCCCGATTGCGTGTTCTCCATCGACCGGCACTTCAACCTGGTCATCGAGCTCGGTGCCGCGCCCGAAGTGGCGGCGAGCCGGGGCGCCGTGGCCGAGGAGGCTGCCGCGCCATGAGCACGCTCTTGTCGGCGCGGCGCGTGGTCGTCACGCAGCGCTTCTTCGATGCGCAGGCCCGCGCCTTTCTCGAACAGCACGGGTGCACGGTGAGCGAGGTCGAGCTTCCGGCTGGCGTGGCCGACGGGGATCTCGGCGTCGACGTCCTGCGGCGCCATCTCGAGGGCGCGCAGGGCTGGATCGTCGGCCATGCGCGCGTCGACGATGAGTTGCTGCGTGCGCTGCCCGCGCTGCGGGTCATCGCGCGGCGCGGCGTGGGGCACGAGCGGGTGGACCAGGATGCGGTGCGCCGCCACGGCAAGGTGGCGACCATCGCAGCGGGTGGCAACGACGCCGCGGTGGCCGACCATGCGATCGCGCTGATGCTGGCGGTGGGCCGCCGCCTGCACGAAGCGCGGGCACAACTCGTCGTCGGCGACTGGTCTATTCCGCTGGCCACCGAGCTCTACCGCAAGACCGTCGGTGTGGTGGGGCTCGGGCGCATCGGCCGCGGCGTGGTGAGGCGCCTGCGCGGCTTCGAGGCCCGGGTGCTGATCGCCACGCCCGAGCGCGACGAAGCCTTCGCCGCCGAGCAGGGCGCGCGCTTCGCCAGCCTCGACGAACTGCTGGCCTGCGCCGACATCGTCAGCCTGCACGCGCCGCTGACGCCGGCGACCCACAGCTTGATCGACGCCGCGGCGCTCACGCGCATGAAGCGCGGCGCCATCCTGGTCAACACCGCGCGTGGCGGCCTGGTCGACGATGCCGCGCTGCTGGCCGCGCTCGAGGAGGGGCGGCTCGGCGGCGCCGGGCTCGACGTGTTCGAAAGCGAGGCCGATCCCGGCTTGCAGGCGGTGACGCACGCGCTGCTGCGGCTTCCGCAGGTGGTCGCCACGCCGCATGCGGGGGCGTCGACGGCCGAGAGCCTCGCACGCACGAACCTGATCGCGGCGCGCTGCGTGGTGCAGGTCCTCGATGGTCAGACGCCCGCCGCCGAATGTCTTCTGGCCGATGGCCGCTCTCCCAACCTCTCCCGATGAAAGAAGAACGATGCAGACAAGCGTGAAAGTCCTGGTCCCCTCGGGCTCGATCGGCGCCGGCGCGCGATCGCAGCAGCCATTCGAGCGCGGCATGCGCGAGCGTCCCGACGTGATCGCCGTGGACGGCGGCTCCACCGATTCCGGTCCGCACTACCTGGGATCGGGCCAGGCCAAGTGCTCGGTGGGCGCGTTGCGCTACGAGCTGCGGCAACTGATGGTCGCGCGTGCCGAGCTCGGCATTCCGCTCATCGTGGGCAGTTGCGGTACCTGCGGCTCCGATGCGGGCGTGAACCTCATGCGCGATCTGTGCCGCGAGATCGCGATCGAGCTCGGGCAGACCGTGCGCGTGGCCTGCATCTACAGCGAGCAATCGGCCGCGGCGGTGAAGACGGCGCTCGCGCAGGGCCGCATCTCCGGTCTGCAGCCACTGCTGCCGATCGACGACGCGCTGATCGAACGCTGCTCGCATATCGTCGCGGCCATGGGCGTGGAGCCGATCATCCATGCGCTCGGGCAGGGCGTGGACATCGTGCTCGCCGGGCGAGCGACGGACACAGCGCTGATGGCGGCCGTGCCGCTGATGCGCGGCGTCCATGCCGGGGCCGCCTGGCATGCGGGCAAGATCCTGGAGTGCGGCGCGCACTGCACCACCAAGCCGATGGCCGGCGCCGTGATGGCGACCATCGACCAGACCGGCTTCACCGTGCAGGCCCTGGCCGAGGGCGCGCGCGCCACGCCGCGGACCGTGCTGGCGCACATGCTCTACGAGAACTCGAACCCGCACGTGCTGGTCGAGCCGGGCGGCACGCTCGAGGTCGAGCGGGCCCGCTACGAATCGATCGACGACCAGCGCGTGCGTGTCGAGGGCTCGACCTGGACGCCGGCCGATGCCTACACCGTCAAGCTCGAGGGCGCCGCGCCGGCCGGACATCAGGCGCTGATCATGTGCCTGCTGCGCGCGTCGCGCTACAAGGACCGCTTCGACGAATGGATCGGGAATCTCGAGCGGCGCTCGCGCGAACTGATCGCGCTGCAGCTCAAGCTGGAGAGCGGCGACTACCATCTGCAGTTCCGCGCCATCGGCCGCGACGCGACGCTCGGGGCGCTGGAATCGCTCCCGGGCAACCCGACCGAGATCGGGGTGATGGCGATCGTCACCTCGCCCACGCAGGAGCGCACCCGGGAACTGCTGGCGATCCTGAACTCGCCGATGCTGCACTTCCCGCTGCCGGACGACGAGGAGCTGCCCACGCACTGCTTCCCGCTGTCGCCCGCCTCGATGAACCGGGGCGTGGTCTACGAGTTCGTGCTCAACCACGTGATGACGGTGTCCGATCCGCTGTCGCCGTTCCGTTTCGACTACGCCACCTTCGGAGAACCGCTGTGACCCGTCCCGATCCTTCCAGCTACGACGTACGCTCCAAGAATGCCGGGCCGTTCTGGCTCACCATCGACATCTTCTGCCACGATGCCGGGGCCTTCCGGGCGCTGTGCGACGAGCCTCGGGTGCAGGCCGACGAGATCGCCCGGCTGCTGCGCGGCGATGCCGCCAGCGTGAAGGTGTTTCGCATCGGGGCGCTCAACGTCATCAAGATCAGCCTGCCGAGGCCGGTGGTGCAGGGCTCGCTCGAGGACCGCGACCTGCACGGCGCGCAGTGGGCCCATCTCGTGCAGGAATCGCTGGCGCGCGATTGAGGCGCGCGCCGACCTGCCTTTCGAACAACGACAAGAGGCCGCGTCCGATGCGGCCTGCCGGAGACACGACATGCCAACGACGACCATCCCTTTCAACCCGCGGCGCCGTCGCGCGCTGGCCATCGGTGCCGCCGCGTTCCTGCCCGTCCCCTTCGCCTGGGCGCAGGGCTATCCGACGAAGCCGATCCGGCTGATCCTGCCCAATGCGCCGGGCTCCTCGGTCGACAACATGGCGCGCCAGCTCGCGGTCGGACTCGGCACCGCGCTCGGCCAGTCGATCGTGGTCGAGAACGTGCCCGGCTCGGGCGGGCTGATCGGCATCAGCCAGATGCTGCGCGCGCCGCGCGACGGCTACACCATCGGCATGGTGGCCAACAACTATGCGATCGGTCCCAGCCTCTATCGGCTGCCCTACGACCCCGCCAGGGACATCGTTCCGGTGTCGCTGCTGGTGACGGGGCCGATGGTGCTGGTCACGCATCCCGCGCTGCCGGCCCGCACGCTGGCGGATTTCATCGCGCTCGCGAAGTCGCGGCCGGCCGAGAAGTCGCTGAGCTTCGGCAGCGCGGGCGTGGGCACCGTCGGCCATCTCGCGGGCGAGCTGATGGCGACGTCGGCCGACGTGAAGCTGCTGCATGTGCCCTACAAGGGCAACAACAACTTCACCACCGACCTCGTCGGCGGGCAGCTCGATGCCGGCTTCATCGCGGCGGGCGTCGCGATGCCGCTGATCAGGCAGGGCAGCCTGCGCGCGCTGGCGCTCACCACGCCGAGGCGGCTGGCGCTGTTGCCCGAGGTTCCGCCGATGGCCGAGGCCGGGTTGCCCGGGTTCGATCTCGGCGGCTGGCAGGCGATGATCGCGCCGGCCGGCATTCCGGCGCCGGCGCTCGAGCGGCTCAACGCCGAGATCGTCCGCGTGCTGAAGTCGAAGGAGGTCTCGCGCTTCGTCGAGGAGCAGGGCAGCCAGGTGGTGGCGAGTTCGCCGACGGAGGCCGCGAAGCTGATCTCGCGCGACATCGCGCGCTATGCGGACTTGTCGCGTCGCATCGGCCTGAAGCCCGAGAATTGAGGCGCCGCCCGCGCCGAAGGGCCGGCAGCCGCCGGTTGCGATGCGCCACCGGCGAACCCTTCACCCAGCCGACGAGGCGGCCGCCATGAAGCAACTCGAGTTCACCACCCTCCGGCTCTTCGCCGCCGTCGCGGAGGCGGGCAGCCTTTCGGCGGCCGCGGAGAAAAGCAATATCGCGGTGGCGGCGGTCAGCAAGCGCATCAGCGATCTCGAGAGCTCGACGGGCAGCCAGTTCTTCCATCGCCATGCGCGCGGCATGACGCTCACGCCCGCGGGGCGCGCCTTGCTGCAGCACGCCAGGCAGATCCTGTTCGGCGTCGATCGCATGCACATGGACCTGAGCCAGTACGCGCTCGGCGCGAAGGGGCTGGTGCGCGTGGCGGCGACGGGTTCGGCGGTCACGCAATTCCTGCCGGGCGAGCTCAAGCGCTTCGGCGACCTGCATCCGAACATCGCCATCGACCTGTCGGAATGGACGAGCGAGCAGATCGTCGACGCCGTGCTCGACGGACGCGTGGACATGGGCATCTTCATCGGGCCCAGCGGCAACGATGCGATCGCCACCTATCCGTACCACACCGATCGGCTGTGCCTGGTGGTGCCCAAGGGCCACCCGCTGGCCGCGCGCCCCAGCGTGCGCTTCGCCGACACGCTGGACGAGGACTTCATCGGCCTGTCGCCGAGCAGCTCGATCGCGCAGCACCTGATGGCGGCGAGCGGCGGCAAGCTCAAGGTGCGCATCAACGTGCGCGGTTGCGATGCGCTGTGCCGCATGGTGGCCGAGGGCCTGGGCATCGGCGTGAGTCCCTACCTGATCGTGCGGCACTACGTGTCGGCCACGCCTGTCGAGCTGGTGGCGCTCGAGGACGATTGGGCGCGGCGCCAGCTGCTGATCGGCATCCGTTCGGGCGACGACGGCTTGTCGGGAGCCGCGCAGTCCTTTCTCGCGCACTGCATCGAGGCGGCCGCGCGCCCGCCCGGCTGAGGCTTTCTCCAGCGGCGAAGGGCGTCCGCCCTCGAAGCTAAACCGCGCCGCCGCCCTTCTTTCTAAATTCCAGTGGCCCTCGCACCGGCGGTGCGAGCAGGCAGACAAGAACCACTGGAGACAACCCATGAAACCAAGCCTTGCCGCGACCGCGGCAGTCGCTGCGGCCTGCGCCGCTTCCGCCGCTTCGGCGCAGTCGTCGATCCTCATGTTCGGCGTGGTCGACACGGCCATCGGCACGTTCTCGAGCCGCGCCGAGCCTTCCTTGCGCACGCTCGCCAGCGATCCCGCGGCGGCCGCGCGCGGCGCCATCGGCCTGCGCCGCAACGCGATGATCAACTCGGGCCACAACTCGAGCCGCTTCGGCTTTCGGGGCACGGAAGACCTCGGCGGCGGCCTGGCCGCGAGCTTCTGGCTCGAGGCACCGATCTCGAACGACGACGGCCAGACCGGCATCGCCTCGTTCTCGCGCCGCTCCACCGTCAGCCTGTCGGGCGGCTTCGGCGAGATCCGCCTGGGCCGCGACTACACGCCCACCTTCTGGAACGACTCGGTGATGGACCCCTTCGGCCAGGTCGGGCCGGGAACGAACCTGCTGCTCGCGGCCAGCACGAGCGAGCCGGGCTTCGGTGCCAACGGCAACTACGCGCGCGTCGGCAATTCGGTGGGCTATTTCCTGCCGAAGGATCTCGGCGGCTTCTATGGGCAGCTGATGTACGGCTTTCACGAGAACACGCGCTACACGCCGGGCGACAGCACGCCGCCGGGCATCGGGCCTTCCGGCCGGCTCAACGCCGGCGCGGTGCCGGCGGTGCGTGCCGGCCGCTATCTCGGCGGGCGCTTCGGCTATGCGAGCGGCCCGCTCGACATCGCCCTGGCCTACAGCACCAACACCGTGGCCGACAGCTTCTATGCGGGAACCACGGACAGCGTGCGCACGGCCAATCTCGGCGTGGCCTACGACTTCGAGGTGGCCAAGCTCACGGCGGAGCTCTCGCGCGTGGAGCGCGTGCGCAGGTACGCGCAGCCGCCAGCCGTGGGCGCGGTGCCGGACACGGAGCTTTCGGGCTATCTGCTCGGCGTGCAGGTGCCGATCGGGCCGGGCCTGTTCCGCGCGTCCTATGCGCGGGTGCGCTACGACCTGAACGCGGCGTTCCCCGCGGCCGACCCCTCGGCGTCGAAGCTCGCGATCGGCTATGTGCACAACCTCTCGAAGCGCACGGCGCTGTATGTCACGGCGGCGCGGGTGCGCAATCGCAACGGAGCTGCGTTGATCGTCGGCGGGGCGCCCGCGTTCACGGCGACCGCGGGCTATGTGCCCGCGACCTCGACTGGCTACGTGATGGGCGTGCGGCACGCCTTCTGAGCCGGGCGCGAGGGGAGGGCGCGCCGGCCCAGGGCGTTGAGCGGGGCTGCGAATCCGGGGTTTGTACTACATCAAACATGATATATCATGTGTCAAACTTCGAGAAAAGCAGCCAAGGATCCCGCATGCCGTCCGTGTCTTCCGCCGCCTCGTCTCCCCTGTCGAACCGTCACGATCTCCAGCTTCGGCAACGCGCCGCCAAGGTCGTGCCCGGCGGCATGACGGGGCACCTGAACGCGGCCTCGCTGCCCGCGGGCTACCCGCAGTTCTTCGAGCGCGGCCAGGGCTGCCGCGTCTGGGACGTCGACGGCAACGAATAC
>NZ_JAHUTH010000043.1:0-61812 GCF_025376855.1 Variovorax endophyticus | reverse complement strand
GCGCCTGGCCTCGGTGAGCGTCTACACCGCCGCGGGCGGCTGGACCACGGCGGCGCCCACGCGTACGAACACCTACGACGCGAGCGGCAACCTGATCATCGCGGTGGATGCCAATGGGGGGCGCACGCGCAGCTGGTTCGACTCCAATGGGCGCAAGGTGGCGGAGGTGAGTGCTACCGGGACGCTGAGCACCTGGGAGTACGACAGCGCGGGCAATGTGCTGGCGTTGCGGGTGTACGGCGACCGCGTGGCACTGACTGCGGGCGACACGCAGCCCACGCCGATCAACGCGAACAACCTGCGCAAGACCACTTACAAGGTCGATGCGAACAACCGCGTGGTGACGACCACCATCTCGGGCGTCTACTTCGGCTCGCGCAATGACGCGACCGGCCAGTACGAATACGGCCAGGGCGATGTGGTGCAGGAGACCAGCTACAACGCCAACGGTCAGGTGGTGCGCCAGAGGAACGGTGCGGGTGCACTGGTCTACACCTGGTACGACAAGCTCGGCCAGAAGGTGCTAGAGGTCGATCCGCTGGGCTACGCAGTACGATGGGAGCGCGACACCAATGGCGCGATCTTCCGCGAAACGCGTTATGCCAAGGCCATCGCGGACATGACGCTGGTCAGTGAGAGCACCCTGATGAGCACAGTGCTGGCCAAGGTCCCGGAGCAGACCTCCTCGGCCAACCGCGTGACCGAGTACACCTATGACAAGAACGGCCGCATGCTCAGCGAGTCGCGCTTGGCGGTGTTCTACGGCGGCGTCAACGCCAACAACGGCGCACTGAGCGAAACCTCCGCCGCATCGACCAAGCGCTACGGCTACGACGCGATGGGTAACCAGAACTCGGTGATCGACGCGCTGAACCAGCGCACCGATCTGGAATACGACGTGCTGGGGCGCTTGATCAAGCAGCAGAAGCCCGCCGCGGCCAACGAAATCAACGTCCAGGTGCGTCAGACCACCGAGTATGAATACGACGGCCTGAACAACCTGCGTCGGGAGATCCGTCGCGGCACCGACAACGCGGTGGAAACCGACGATCAGATCGTGCGCTACGGCTACGACGCGACGGGCGTACGTACCTCGATGATCACGGCCAAGAACGAGACCTTCACATACGGGCGCGACGCCAATGGCAACACCACCGCCCAACTGGTCGATCGCAAGGATACCGAGGGCTTGTTGATCAAGGAGATCGTGAGCATCGGCTACGACGCGGACAATCGCGAGATCAGTCGCTTCACGGGCTCGCGCGACGCGGCCAACGCACCGGTCTACGACATCTCCAAGTCGGTATCGACGACCTACAACGCCTACGGGCAGATCGCGAGCAAGAAGACCGGCTCGGGCAACACCGCGGGTGCGGCGCAGGAATACTACGACTACGACAACGCGGGGCGGCTGTGGCGCACCAATTCGCAGGATGGCATCAACAAGGCGTGGATGTACGACCTGGCCGGCAATGCCACGCTGCTGCTGCAGTCGCAGACCGAGGACCTGCGGGCCAAGGGCACGATCACTGATGTGATCAACGCCGCTTTCGGCGGTACCAGCATCCTGCAGACCATTACCGCCTACGACAAGCGCAACCAGGCCATCAGCGTCACGCAGCCCAAGGTCAATGCCAGCCGGCCGAACCTGGTGCTCATGGCCACGCCGCTGACTGTGGATTCGGGGCAGTACGGCGGGCTGAACCTCACCATCGGGTCGTCGGTGAGCGGAGGCGCCACGTCATCGATCCTGGGCCCGATCCGAACCGACCAAGTTGCCAGAGGGGCGCAGATGACGCCCGGGGTGATGATGGCCATGGGGGGCTATCGGCACAACGTCGATGTGGGGGAGGGCTTTGTCAACGTCTTCGACTTCAATGGTGTCGCGTTCGGAACGGCCGAGATGGAGGCGGCCTATCAGGCGCTGTACGGAAACATCTCGGCGTGGAAGATCGTGGTGCAGGGGCCCAATGGCGCGGCACCCATCGAGCGGGCAGCCCCTGGCGGTGGCGGATGGCCGAAGTGGCTCTTCGACCTGGGGACTCACTGGCAGACGAGGCTCGATAGCACGTCGGTGTCGCTCTATGCCGTCACGGCCGGCAACAAACAAGTGCTGGCGGGAACGACAAACCTGTCTACGCTGCTCTTCGTTGGAGGGATTGCGAACGTTCCGTCAGGAAACTATCTGCGCTTGTCCGAGGGAGAGATTCCCAGCGATGCCACTGTGCAGCTCTACCATCGCGCACCGGGTTCGAACGGTCCCTACGATCAGTCGCTGCCGGTATTCAGGGCCGGCGAAGGAGGTTCCAGCCTCAACAACGTGGGGATCGACGGCTGGTTGATGACCCGGCTGGACGGCTGGGGATCCACGGACCTGCTGTTGGTCGTCACGCGTTCGGATGGCAGCGTTCTGCGGCGGGACACGATTCGGTGGTCGCCCCCCAATGGAGTGAGCTCTTGGGTCGCAGAGCCGAAGCCAGTCTTCAAAACCGATGGTTGGACGCATTTCTCGGGCCTGCGCACTTCCGGCGGTGGGGAGCCGGCGTCCATTCGGGTGTATCAGCGCCCTCAAGGTAGCACTGGCGCTTATAGCGTTTCGGAGCGTTCACCTGCGGGCAGAGGGCGCTTCGAGGTGTGGTTCGATACCGGTGATCGCGATGTCAAGATCGAATTGCTTGATAGCAGCGGTGCGGTGATCGAAACGCAGCGAGGCACGGTCAATCGTGGCAATTCGACCTACTCCATGCAGCGCGTGAGTGACCTGCCTTCGACCATCAAGTTTCAGGGTATTCCCACCACTGCGGCGACGTTGACGGTGAATTACAAGCCAGTGTTCGGGGTGCCGGGCCAGCCAACGGGTTCCATCACTTTGACCCGTCCGGCGGGCTCTACCGAGTGGATCTGGGATACACAGGCTGCTGGATTGATTCCGGATGCCCTCAAGGTCTACGGGTACGAGATCACCTTCGTGGCCAGGGATTCGGATGGCTTCAAGGTCACCGAAGCTGCGGGGAACATCAAGGTCGGTGCTCTGAGCGGAACTTCGTCGGCATGGCTGTCAGGAAGCAGCGTGCCGCAGGTGTTGACCTTCGATCCTGGCATTGCGACGGGGCAAACGCTGAAGGTGCGATATCGAGAGAAAGGAGCGGCGGGGCAGCCGGTGCCTGTGTATGGGCCTCCCGTGATTTTGGGAGTCAACTCAGATGGAACGGCGATATTCGGAAATGGATATTCAGCTCCGGTTATCGGTGTCGATGCTCTCGGAAGAAAAATTTACGGAAAAGCAATCGCTGCGCCATATCAAGTCGCAAACACACAAACGGTGACGATCCCTGAGGACGAAATTTCAGGCTATCCGAATGCTGCCCCGATTGTTCTGGGAAAGGCCCCGGCAAAATACCAGCATTGGACTTGGCAATTTGACCCAACGAATATCAATGGGATTATCACCGATCTTCCCCCAATGACAGAGGAGGAGCATCAGGCATGCTTGCTAAGAATTGTCGGAGAAAATTATTCGCTATTCGATCTTGGAAATGGGGAGTATCAGGCGTTTAATATAACTACTTTTGCCCGAGTAAACTGGCGAACAAATTTCGCCGGGAAAGGAAGTCCAATTGATCTTTATTCTTTTGATCAGCGTGGGGTAAAGCTTTTTACTGCGACGAAGACAACATACACAACGGTAGTCCCTGTTGAGCCTGACCAATTTGTAATCGGGCAAAAAAACTTCGATTTTCTTGAGGTCGAGGCTACTCGTACGCCTGCGGGAAAATTCAAGTGGGACGCCACTGGCGCGGGCCTGAAAGCAGACAAGGAGTACGAATATCTCTACGACGTCTACAACGCCGCCGGCGTGATCGTCGGTAGCGGCGAGGGCTACTTCCGGCCGGAGAACGTTGCCAACAACCCTGCCAACGCACATATCCAGTGGGTCATCCCCAACGTGGTTGGAGGCCCCAACGTCCCTGGCCAGCCCTCGGAGATCAACAGCCACTGGCAGATCCAGCGGCGCCAGAGCTACGACGCCTTCGGACAGGTGATCACCGAAACCGATGGCAGAACGAACGTCACCGAACTCGTTTACAACGCGCTGGGCCAGCTCACCGACAAGCGCGGGCCACTCACGGAGATCACCCGGGCCGATGGTCAAGTTGATTCTGTCAGGCCGACCGAGCACTACAGCTACAACCTCAACGGCCAATTGGTGGGCAAGCGCGATGCCAATGGCAACCAGAGCACGCTCGTGCTCGATGCCGTCGGTCAGACCGTGGCCGAATGGCACCCATCCACCACGGGCGGATCGATTGCGATCCGCAAGGCCTACGACATCTTCGGCAACCTGCGCACGGTGACCGACGAGATTGGCAGGGTCACGAACAACAGCTACGACCTGAACAATCGCCTCGAGAAAGTGGAGCGCCCAGTCACGGCGGGTGTTGGCCGAGCCGTCGACTTTTACGAGTACGACGCGTTGGGTCAACGTATTGCACATAAGAACGCACTGGGCTTCCGCGAACGCACCTACTACGACAGCATGGGCCGCGTGTCGCGCTACGTCTCCGCGGAAGGGCGCGTGGTTAGCTACGCCTATACCTACGACAACACGATCAAGTCGGTGGGCGGGGTGAACACCGGTGGCTGGGTCTATACCACCACGAGCGATATCTCGGCGACCGAGATTCGGGTGCAGACGTTGAAGAACGACGTGTTCGGACGGCTGATGTGGAAGCAGGACCAGGGCGGCCACCAGTTCACCTACAGCTACAACTGGTCAGGACTGATCGCTACGCAGATCGGCACCTCTGGACAGAACATCACCTACAGCTATTACGCGAATGGCTACCTGCGCAAGGTGATCGATGCCGGAACGTCCAGCGAGAGCTACTTCGAGTACGACAACAACGGCAACCGCACGTTCGAGGGCTACAAGTCGACCGTGGGCGATGCAGCAATGGTGTTCCAGCAATCCACGGTGAACTACGACGCAATGAATCGTGTGACGAAGATCCAGGATGGCCGCTACACCATCGAGTACAAGTACGACGCCAATGGGAACCGGCGCAGGGTACACAGCGTGTACACCGACGGACTCGGCAACGAGCGCGCCGAGCAGGACTACTGGTACCTGTACGACGGCATGAACCGCTTCACGGTGACCATGGGTCAACTGGTCAATGGCCAGATCGTGCGTGGAGGCTCGGGTGACGGCGTGAGCATCGAGTACGACAACGCGGGTCAGCGCAAGGCCGCTACTTACGCAAACGACGGACATCGCGAGACCTACGACTACGATGGTTCGGGTAATCTCACGACCATGCATATCAACGGTGTGCTGCGCGCGAAGCGCACCAACGATCTGGCTGGGCGGGTGACCTTGTACGAGGAGTTCAACGAGAACCAGACCCTGCGCCAGAGCCAACGGCGCACCTGGGACAAGGACAACATGCTCATGCGCGAGGACGACAACCTCACGCAAGGCTACACCGTCTATGGACGGCTGAAGGATGGCACGCTGTCGACGACCGACACCGTGACCTTGAATCCCGTCAACGCGACGTTCAGCCGCCAGATCGTTCAATACAACTACGAATGGTGGGACACGGCCAAACAGAAGGAGATCAAGGTCGTTGCCGGGGATTCGGGCCTGCCGGCGGGTTCGTTGTGGGCTCCGGGTTTCTCACGCTTCGTGTACGACGTCAATGGCCACGTCAAGGAGGCCAACGATGCGCAAGGCAATCGCACCTTCAAGTACTGGAATGACGGCGAAGGCCGCGTGCTGCAGCGCGACGAGTTCATGGGGGGCAACTTCCTGCTGTCGGGTCTGAGCGGCGGCGGCAAGAACCGCATGCACCAGTACTTCTATTTCGACGGCAAGCGCGTCGGCAATGTCGGCAATGACGGCACCGAGCGCGAGGACTATGCCCAGCAGTTGGCGCGCGAGCCAGGCTCATCGATGGGGCCGGACAGCAAGTACAAGAAATTCACGCCGACGAATTCGGCGGACTTCGACGAGAACTTCCAGCCGATCAACGCGAGTTATCCGGGGGCGGCGCCGGGCAGCTATACGGTACAGGTGGGCGATACGCTGGAGAGTGTCGCGCGCGCGGTCTGGGGCGATGCGACGCTTTGGTATCTGCTGGCCGAAGCCAACGGGCTCGCCGCACAGCCTTCGGCGGCGCTCGTGGCCAACACGGTGCTGACCATTCCCAACCGGGTGACGAACGTTCACAACACGAGCGACACCTTCAGGCCTTACGACCCGGGCAAGGCGATGGGGGATACGAGTCCTACGTTGCCGGCTCCGTTGCTGCCGCCTAGCAAGGACAAGGAAAAGTGCGGAGGGTTTGGGCAGATCATCACGATCGTAGTGGCCGTCGTGGCGACGATCTGGACGGCTGGGGCTGCCGGAAGCTATTTCGGTGCCACAGGCCTTGCCGGCAGTGGAGGCTTTGCGGGTGGCATGGCCGTGCTCGGCGGCTCGGGAGGATTCACTGTGGCGAGCCTGGGTGCCGCTGCTGTGGGTGGGGCGGCAGGCTCCATCGCGGGGCAGGCAGCTGGGATCGCATTGGGTATACAGGACTCGTTCAGTTGGAAGGGCGTGTTGCAAGGGGCGCTGGGTGCTGGCGTGACTGCAGGTACCGGCGCGTTGCTCGATGTAGCCGGAGGATTGATGTCGGGACCGGGGAACTGGGCCACTGCCGGACGTATGGCTGTGGGCAATATCGCTACTCAAGGATTGAGCATCGCCACCGGATTGCAGAAGGTCTTTGACTGGCGCGGTGTGGCGGCCAGCGCAGCGGCCGGGTATGTGTCGGCGTCCACTGGCGGTTGGGCTAAGAGCGAGAACTGGGGCGTAGTGGGACAGAAAGTGGCTGCAGGTATGGCTGGTGGACTGGTGAGTGCGGCAGTGCGTGGAGAGGGCATCGGGCGCGCTCTGCCGGGGATCATCGGGGATGCGATCGCATCGGCCATGACCGTTGGCAATGTATTGGGGGACTCCATTGCGGCGGCCAGTACAAGTCGCGGCTACGCATTTGGACAGCTAGGCTCGGGCACCTTTGGACTTGGCGAAAGCGGGGCGATTCCGATGTTCGCGCGAGGACCATCAGGTGCCGGCGGCGATGGTGTCAATGGCGTCTACGACCGGCTCGTCGATTTCATGAGCACGCCTTTAGAAGATACAGAACAGTGGTTAGGGAATCGTGGTGCTCGTGGTGGCGAGACGGCAAGCCTCTTTGGTGCCGGATCGCCGGGTCTTTCGTTTAGAGGGCAAGCACAAGCTGCCATAACGGGATTCCTGACCACGGCAGTCACCGCCACAGGGTCAAATCGTGTCGAGCTGCTGGAAGGTAAGCTGATTGACATAAGGAGCCTACTGATCGACATCAGCAACGACCCGACCTATGTCGCAGCCGAGTTGCGAAACGTGGCGCGAATGCGGGATGGGGAGCTGGGTTGGGTGGGGCGAGCCCTTGCCGGTCCGGCGGACGGCAAAGATTCGCCAAGCAGAATTGAGATCGCGACGGGTTCGGTGGTCCACGGAGACGCATTGACGTTCGGCGCGGTGATGGCACCGTTGGTGAACCCCTTGTCACTGCGAACCAACAGCGGCGCCATGGGAGGGGTAATGGCAATGCTCTCGCTTGAAGAACCTGATAGGGTTATCGGTAGCTTGCGGGCTATGGCGAACGAGCAAGTCGTCGCTCCCGGGGGCCAGGAGATGTACGCGTTCGATTTTGCAGCACGACGCGACACCGCGGCCAGCTTGGCGATCTCCCTTGGGATGGCTCCGATCACGCGTGCTGGCGAGGCTGCGCGAGGGCTGGTTGACAGAGCAATATCGAAAGCTGGAGATTTAGGGCAAGCGGCGCGCTCTTATCTGAATGGATTTGAAGTTCGGGGCAATCCATTCCTGCCTGACCAGGCCTTGTCAACTGGTAATTCGTTTCGATCACCTCCGCAAGTTCGAGCTTTCTATAATGGCGTGGAAATTGACCCTAAAGCGGCGAGAATAAATCCTGAGTTATCCGAGAATTTCATTGGGCCCATTGACCCTAAAAAAATATTCCGTAGAGTTGCATCAAGCAGCCAGTCACTGGATGAATTGAGAAATATTATCAAGACAAATGAATTGTGGGGCGGCGGAAATTATAAAGGTGATGTGCCATCGGCAAGCGCTCTGCGCGGCTTTTTGCCGCCCGGAGTTGATGGGTTGGAGTTTGTTACGGCGTATCCGTTAAAAATGCAAAGTAACAAATTAAATGGACAGGTAAATTGGAGCTATCAACAAGGTATGAGGGAGTTTACTCATTCCGACGGAAGGCCTATGGTTGGTTTGCCGATTGTAGTGATTCGCTCTGTAATTAGAAATTGATTTTGAATTTATGTATCGACAATTGTCAATAAAAGATCGACCTGCGGGTGTCAATCTTAATCAATTTCTTCTTGAAACGGCTCTTGGATTTCAGGAGCTGGAGGAAAAATATTCTCTTCGATTTGAAGATGAAAAGGATGAGATATCTGAGGTAAAAGTCAGTTTGATTTGCAACGATGAAGATGATTTTTTTATCTTGGTGGCTCGGCCTACTCTTTTGGAAACAAAAACCGCTGTTTATTCTGCGATCGAGGTTGATTCGGTTGATAAATGTACTGGTTCAATTGAGGTTTTTTTGAGATTGCTGAATTTTGATATGAAAGACGTGAGCTACCGCATTGATGAGGATTAAATTGATTTGGCAATTTGATTGAAGATGCGCGTAATTCTTATGTGTATTCGGCGTGATCGATCCGCAAGAGAGGCATACCTATAATCAAAGGCTGGTGTCGTCGGCGATATCGCTCTGACGGCGCGCGCCTCCATCCTCTGATCGCGCAGTTCCCGCTGCCCATGCTTCGCTTCGTGTCCTCTTCCATCCCAGATCCCTTTGGATCGCCGCCCAAGCACCGCCATCTCCCCTTTCAGCTTTGCCGCTCGACAATGACTGCGGTTGCGCACGGCTCGCGCTGAAAGCAGTCGCATGCAAGCCCTCCTCTCCAGCGCCGGCCCGGTGCTGGCCTTCATGGCCTGCGTCGCCCTCGCCACCTACGCCCAGAACCTCACCGGCTTCGCCTTCAGCCTGATCCTGCTCGGCCTGGTCTCGGTGTTCCATATCGCGAGCGTCAGCGACGCGGCCAACGCGGCCACGGTGCTGAGCCTGATCAATGCCTGGACCTACTTCCGCGCCCGGCCCGGCCCGGTGCCCTGGCAACTGATGAAGCCGGCGCTCAATGGCAGCACGGTGGGCGTGATCGTCGGGCTGATGCTGCTGACCTGGCTCAGCGGCAGCGCGGTCGACTGGCTGCGCGCGCTGCTGGGGGTGTCGATCCTCGGCTGCGCGGTGCTGCTGGTGCTGCAGGCGAAGCCGCTGCCGGCGATCTCGGGGCGCAAGAGCTTCGCCATCGTCGGCTGCCTGTCGGGCGTGCTCGGCGGGCTGTTCTCGAGCTCGGGGCCGCCGATCGTGTTCCACATGTACCGGCAGCCGCTGGACCGCGAGCTGGTGCGGCGCGCGCTGCTGCTGATGTTCGCGTTCAACTCGCTGGTGCGGCTCGTGATCGTGGTGCCGACCGGGCACTTCTCGTGGCACGCGGCGCTGCTCGCGGCCTGCGCGATGCCGGTGGTCTATGCCGCCACGCGCTTGCATCACCGGCTGCCCAACCGGCTGCAGCCACGCACGCTCAAATGGCTGGTGGGCGGGCTGCTGGCTGCCGCGGGCTCGACGCTGTTCGCCGCGGCCTGGGCCGCGATCGCGCACGGCTGAGCGCCACCGATCGCGGTGGCACGGCGCCGCCGCGCGGCGCCTTCACGAGGCGGCGGCTTACACGCGAAGTGCCCGAACCGCCCCTCTGGCGGCGCAGGCGGCACGGGAAAATCCGTGCAGGAGCCCCCAAAGGGCTTTGCTTCCAGAAAAACCGCCCCCGCTGTCATGCCATCCTCACTCACCTCCACGGGCATCCCCGGCCTCGACGACATCCTCGGCGGCGGGCTGCCCGCGCAACACCTCTACCTGGTCGAGGGCACGCCGGGCACGGGCAAGACCACGCTCGCGCTGCAGTTCCTGCAGGCCGGCCGTGCCGCGGGCGAGCGCGGGCTCTACGTCACGCTGTCCGAAACCTCCGAGGAACTGGCCGAGGTGGCTGCCTCGCACGGCTGGTCGCTCGAGGGCATCGAGGTCTACGACCTGGTGAGCGACGAGGGACTCAGCGAGGAGGCCGAGCAGACGGTGCTGCATCCCTCTGAGTTCGAGCTCGGGGAGACCACGCGCGACGTGATGCGCCTGGTCAACGAGCAGAAGCCGCAGCGCGTGGTTTTCGACAGCCTGTCGGAGATGCGGCTGCTGGCCCAGAGCGCGCTGCGCTACCGGCGCCAGATCCTCGCGCTCAAGCGCTTCTTCGCGCAGCGCGGCTGCACCGTGCTGATGCTCGACGACCGCTCGGGCGGCGATGGCGACCAGCACCTGCACAGCATCGCGCACGGCGTGCTGCATCTGGAGCAGAACACCAACGACTATGGCGCCGACAAGCGACGGCTGCGCGTGGTGAAGCTGCGCGGCGTGAAGTTCCGCAGCGGCGAGCACGACTTCAACCTCGACCGCGGCGGGCTGCAGGTGTTTCCGCGGCTGGTGGCCAGCGAACACGAGCAGCGGATCGACGAGCGCTCGGTCTCGACCGGCACCGCGGCGCTCGACGCCCTGCTGGGCGGCGGGCTGACACCCGGCAGCAGCCTGCTGCTGGCGGGCCCTGCGGGCGTGGGCAAGACCACCACCGCGATCAGCTGCGCCGTGGCGGCCGCGCGGCGCGGCGCGAAGGTGGCCTATTACCTGTTCGACGAGGGCCTGGGCACGCTGCGGCAGCGCTCGCGGGCGCTGGGGCTCGACGTCGAGCCCTACATGAGCTCGGGCCACATCACGATCCGCACGCTGGACCCGGCCGAGGTCTCGCCGGGCCAGTTCGCGCACTCGGTGCGCATGGCGGTCGAGCAGGACGGCGTGCAGATGGTGGTGATCGACAGCCTCAATGCCTACCTGCACGCCATGCCCGGCGGCAAGTACCTGGTGCTGCAGATGCACGAGCTGCTGGCCTACCTGAACCTGCGCGGGCTCACCACGCTGCTGATTCTGTCGCTGCACGGCACCGTGGGCGAGGTGCGCGCCGACGTGGACCTGAGCTACCTGAGCGACGCGATGCTGAACTTCAGGTACTTCGAGGCGCGCGGCAACCTGCTGAAGGCGATCTCGGTGATCAAGAGCCGCACCAACGCGCACGAGCAGTCGATCCGCGAGTTCCGCCTCGGGCCGCACGGCGTCGAGGTCGGCAAGGCGCTGAGCGACTTCCAGGGGGTGCTGTCGGGCGCGGCCCGCTACACCGGCACGCAGCCGCTGCTGGGCGATAGCGATATCGCCACGCCGTCCGCATGAAAGGGGCGGCGTGGAAGACCGCATCCTGATCCTCGCGCCGCGCGGCCGGGATGCGCAGGTGATCCGGGCCGTGCTGGAGGGCCAGGGCATCGATTGCCTGGTCTGCCCCGACACGGCATCGCTGCTGGCGGAACTGGAAATTGCCGCCGCGGCGGCGATCGTGACCGAGGAGTCGCTCTCGGGCGGCTTCGACGGCGCGCTCGGCGCCTGCCTGGCGCGGCAACCGGCCTGGTCCGACCTGCCTTTCGTGGTGCTGGCGATGCGCCAGTCGGGGCGGCGTTCGGCCAGCGCGCAGGCCTCGCTGCAGCAGCTGGGCAATTCGGTGCTGCTCGAGCGGCCGCTCAATCCCGAGACGCTCGCGAGCGCCGCGCGCTCCGCTTTGCGCGCGCGCCAGCGGCAGTACGTGACGCGCCGCCACCTGAACGACATCGAGGCGGCCAAGGCCACGGTCGAGCGGCTCAACGCCGAGCTCGAAGGGCGCATCGCGACCCGCACGGCCGAGCTCGCGGGCGCCAACGACTGGCTGATGCGCGAGATCGCCGAGCGCGAACGGCTGCAGGCCAACGTGGTGCAGGGCCAGAAGCTCGAGGCCATCGGCCGCCTCACGGGCGGCATCGCGCACGACTTCAACAACCTGCTGCACGTGGTCAACCTCAACCTGGAATTCATCTCGCGGCTGGCGCCCGAGGGCAAGCTGGCCGACTACGCGCGTCGCGCGAAGGAATCGGTGGCGCGCGGCTCGCGCCTGACCGGGCAACTGCTGTCGTTCGCGCGAACGCGCAGCCTGGTGCCGCGGCTGCATGGCGTGAATGCGCTGGTCACCAACCTGCGCGAGCTCATCGAGGTCTCGGTGGGCTCGAAGGTGCGGGTGAGCTTCGAGCTCTGGCCCGGCGAACTCTGGGTGATGCTCGACGGCGCGCAACTCGAGATGGCGCTGCTGAACATGTCGGTGAACTCGCGCGATGCGATGCCCGAGGGCGGGAAGCTGGTCATCGGCACGGCATTGGCGAGCGCGGCCGACGGTTCCCCGCAGGTGCTGGTGAGCGTGCGGGACACCGGCAGCGGCATACCGAGCGCGGTGCTCTCGAAGGTGTTCGATCCCTTCTTCACCACCAAGGCCAATGGCCATGGCACGGGGCTGGGGCTGAGCCAGGTCTACGGCTTCGCGAGCCAGTCGGGCGGCCAGGCCGAGATCCGCAGCACGCCGGGCCAGGGCGCGACCGTGACCCTGCGCTTTCCTCTGTCGCAGCCCGAGCCGGTGGAGGATGCCGCATCGCCGGCCGGGCGCGAGGGCGCCGCGCCCGCGCGGGACGATCCGCGCAGCGAGGTGCTGGTGGTGGAGGACGATGCCGAGGTCCGCCAGGGCATCGCCGAAGGCCTGCGCCTGCTGCAGTACACCGTGCGCGAGGCCAGCGATGGTCACAGCGGCCTGCAGGAGCTGCAGCACCGCCGGCCCGACCTGCTGATGGTCGACTACCTGATGCCCGGCATGAACGGCGCCGAGCTCGTGGCGGCCGCGCGCCGGCTCTATCCGCAGATGCCGGTGCTGGTCGCGACCGGTTATGCCGACATGGCGGAGGTGCAGAAGGTGGTGGGTTCGCATTCCGTGCTGCGCAAGCCCTTCGACCTCGAGACGCTCAGCGGCGCGGTGAGCGCGGAGCTCGGTCGTGCGCGGATGACGGCGCAGGCCGCGGACGAGCGCGAACGGATCGTTTCCGGGTCATAAGCTCACAGCGATTCGTTCTTTGGCGCCGCGCGCGGCCTCGGCCACACTGGCGGGCCCATGCCTTCCCTCACCGTCATTCCCGACGCAGCCAGCCCGTCGGCCGATGCCGGGTTCGACGCCCAGGCCGACCGGGTGGCCGACTGGCTGCTCGGCAGCCTCGAATGGAACGCCACGCTGTTCCACGTGGGCCAGTACTGCGGCCGCTGGCGCGCCTCGACGGCGGGCCGTGCGCGCGCGAGCTTCCATCTGATCCTCGAGGGCCGTTGCTGGCTGCACCGGCCGGGGCTCGAATCGGTGGCGCTGTCGCCGCGCGACGGCGTGTTCCTGATGCGCGACGTGCCGCATTTCCTCTCGCCCTATGCCGACCCCGGCATCGACTGCGCGCCGCGCGCGATGCAGCCGCTGTCGGCCAGCCCCGCGCTCGGCGAAACGGCATTGGCCTGCGGCTTCTTCTCGTTCGACGGGCCGCTGCGCGACCTGGTCGCGCAGTCCTTTCCCGACTGCCTGGTGCTGCGCGCCGACGACCTCGCGATGGCCTCGGCCGCGACCCTGTTCGACCTGATGCGCGGCGAGGCGCTGCGCGCCGGCACCGAGCCCTCGGTGCTGATGGACCGGCTGGCCGGCCTGCTGTTCTTCTACGGCCTGCGCCACGTGGCGCGCAGCGACGCGAACGCGCGCGGCTTCTGGGGGCTGCTGCGCCGGCGCGGCTTCGCGCCCTTGCTGGCGGCGCTGCTGCAGTCGCCCGAGCGGCCCTGGAGCGTGGCCGACATGGCGCAGCGCGTGCATCTCTCGCGCGCGGCCTTCTTCCGCCAGTTCGGCGAGGCCTGCGGCCAGTCGCCGCTGCAGTTCCTGCAGCTGCTGCGCATGCAGATTGCGGCGCGCAAGCTGGCGCAGGGCGAGTCTATCGCGCAGGCCGCCGAGGCCGTGGGCTACGACTCCTATGCCGCCTTCTCGCGCACCTTCAAGCGCGTGATCGGCGAGCAGCCGGGTGCCTGGCAGCGTGCGCGCCGGCTCGACCGCAGTGAAGCCGCCGGCGAGACGAACCGGCACAGATCCGAGACGCCCGGTCATTGATGCCCGCGGGCGCGCCGCGAAGAATCGGTGCCAGTTTCCGCACAACCTGAGCCGCACCGACATGACACGCCTGACCCTGCACACCGAGACCTCCGCGCCCGAAGCCAGCCGCGCGCTGGTGGCGCGCGCCGCCGCCAACAACGGCTTCCTGCCGAACCTGATCGGCATCCTCGCCAATTCGCCGCAGGCGCTCGAGACCTACCTCGGCGTGGCCCAGACCACCGCGCGCGGCGAACTCACGCTGGCCGAGCGCGAGGTGCTGCAGATCACGGCCGCGCGCATCCACGGCTGCGACTTCTGCGTGGCCGGCCATTCGGCCGCGGCGCTCAAGCAGGCGAAGCTGCCGGCATCGGCCGTGGTGGCGCTGCAGCGCGGCGAGGCCACGGGCGAGGCCCGGCTCGATGCGGTGCGCGCCTTCACCGAGGCCGTGATCGCGAGCCGCGGCAAGGTGAGCGACGAGGCGCTCGCCGCCTTCCGCGGCGCGGGCTTCTCCGAGCGCCAAGTGCTCGAGGTGGTGCTCGGCGTGAGCCTGGCCACGCTGTGCAACTTCGCCAACAGCCTGGCCGGCAGCGCGGTCAACCCGCAGCTGCAGCCCTACCTGCCCGAGAACCTGCGCGCCGATGCAGCGCCCGCCCATGCTGGCTGAGGCCGACCGGCACTGGCTCGATGCGCAGGCCGAGGCGCTCGACAGCGACAACGCGCAGGCGCACGCGGTGCTGCCGCGGCTCGCGGGCGCGCAGCTGTTCGGCCTGGGCGTGCCGCGCGCGATCGGCGGGCAGGGCGGCGACACGCGCGATGCCATCGAGGCCATCGCCGCCGTGGCCGGCCATTCGCTCGCGGCGGCCTTCACCTTCTGGGGCCAGCGCGTCTTCATCGAATACCTGCTGCAGTCGCCCAACCAGGCGCTGCGCGAGCGCTGGCTGCCCGCGCTGCTCGACGGCTCGCTGGCCGGTGCCTCGGGGCTGTCGAACGCGATGAAGTTCCTCGGCGGCATCGAGGCGCTGCAGATCACGGCCACGCGGCAGGAGGGCGCGCCCGGCTGGCGGCTCGACGGCAGCGTGCCGTGGTGCACCAACCTGCGACCGCAGGGCTTCGTGGCCGCGGTGGTGGTGCGGCGTGCCGATGGCGGCGCGCCGCTCGTGGCCGCGCTGCAGAGTGAGCAGGCGGGCGTGGAGCGCAGCGCCGACCTCGACCTGATCGCGCTGCGCGGCAGCAACACCGCCTCGCTGCGCATCGAAGGCGCGCGACTCGCGGCCGACGAACTGATCCACGACGAGGCCAACCGCTTCCTGCCGACGGCGCGGCCCGAGTTCCTCGGCCTGCAGTGCGGGCTGTCGATCGGCCTTGCGCGCGCCGCGCTCGCGACCGCGGCGCAGATCGGCGGTGCCGGGCGCGCGGTGCTCGACGCATCGCTCGTCGAACAGCGGCAGGCGCTCGATGCCACGGTCGACGGGCTCTATGCGGGCATCGCCGATGGCCGCTTCCGCACCCAGCCCGAGGCGCTGTTCCGCGCCCGGCTCGCGCTGGCCGACATCGCGCAGGCCGCGGTGCAGCTCGAGCTGCAGGCCAGCGGCGGCCGCGGCTACCACCGCGACCAGCCGCTGAGCCTGGCGCGGCACTGGCGCGAGGTGGCGTTCGTGCCGATCGTGACGCCGAGCGTGGTGCAACTGCGTGGCGAACTCGCGCGCCGCGCGGCGCAGTCCGCATCGTGAGCGCCCTGGCTGCCGAGATCGGCCTCGACGAGGCCGCGAACGCGCCGCACCCGTTGCTCGAGGCACGCGATCTGGCCTTCGGCTTCGATGCGGCGCGACCCGTTTTCAGCGGCGTGTCGCTTGCGGTCGCGCCGCGCGAGATTGTCTGCCTGCTCGGTGGCAGCGGCTGCGGCAAGTCGACCTTGCTGCGGCAGCTCGCGCGGCTCGAGGTGCCCGGCGTGGGCCATGCCCAGGGCGAGATCCGATTTCTCGGCGAGGCCTCGAGCACACCGCATCCGCGCGCGGCACTGGTGTTCCAGCAGCCGGGCCTGCTGCCATGGCTCGATGCGGCGCGCAACGTGGGCTTCGGCCTCGACTTCGCGCGCCAGCCAAAGCTCGAACGCGAGCTGCGCGCACGCCGCGTGCGCGACGCACTCGCGGCCGTGGGGCTCGCGGGGCAGGGCGGGCTCTATCCGTCGCAACTGTCGGGCGGCATGGCACAGCGCGTGGCGCTGGCCCGGGCGCTCGCGCGCGAACCGGTGCTGCTGCTGGCCGACGAACCCTTCTCGGCGCTCGATGCCATCACCCGCACCGAGATGCAGGAACTGCTGGTCGATGTGGTGCACCGCTGGCGCACCGCCGCGCTGCTGGTCACGCACGACATCGACGAGGCGATCCTCGTCGGCGACCGCATCCTGCTGATGGGCGAGCGGCCGGGCCGCATCGTGCGCGAATGGCGCGTCGACATGCCGCGCCCGCGCAGCGATGACGCCGCCTTCACCGCACTGCGGCTCGACATCCTTGCCGCATTGCAGGCCACGCGCCGTCATTCCTCCATCGAATCGCCACCCGGCATGCCAGAAAGAAAGCCCGTCGAATGACCGACCCGAATCCCGCCCACGGCGCCGCGCCGCGCGCCACCCATGTCTGCGCCTCGTCCGCCTGCGACTGCGGCCTCACGCGGCGCGACATGCTGCGGCTGTCGGCCCTGGCCGGCGCGGCGGTGGCGGCGCCCTTTCTCTCGGCCGGCGATGCGATGGCCCAAGGCTTCAAGGGCGACGACCAGCCCGTGAAGATCGGCTATCTGCCGATCACCGACGCCACGCCGCTCCTGATCGCGCATGCGCGCGGGCTGTTCGACAAGGAAGGGTTGCGCGCCGAGGCGCCGCGCATGTTCCGTTCATGGGCGCAGATCGTCGAGGCCTTCGTCGCGGGCCAGGTCAACGTGATCCACCTGCTCACGCCGGCCACGCTGTGGGTGCGCTATGGCTCGAAGTTCCCGGCCAGGATCGTGGCCTGGAACCACATCAACGGCTCGGCGCTCACCGTGCTGCCCGAGATCGGCAAGCTCTCCGACCTCGGCGGCAAGACCGTGGCGGTGCCGTTCTGGTATTCGATCCACAACGTGCTGCTTCAAGACATGCTGCGCGCCGAAGGCCTCAGCGCCGTTACCAAGGGCGCGGGCGGCGGCGTGGGCCCCAAGGAAGTCAACCTCGTGGTGCTGGCGCCGGCCGAGATGGTCTCGGCACTGGCCGCGCGCTCGATCGCGGGCTTCATCGTGGCCGAGCCCTTCAACGCGGCGGCCGAGATCGCGGGCGTGGGCAAGGTGCTGCGTTTCTCGGGCGATGTCTGGAAGGACCATGCCTGCTGCGTCACCTTCCTGGCCGAGCGCGACATCGCCGAAAAGCCCGAGTGGGCCCAGCGCGTGACCCACGCGATCGTCAAGGCGCAGCTGTGGACGCGCGACAACCGGCTCGACGCGGCGCGGCTGCTGTCGAATGCCGGCGAGCGGCGCTACACGCCGCATCCGCCGCAGACTCTGGCCAAGGTGCTGGCCGCCACCGACTACGCGAGCTACGAGGCCAGCGGCGTGGTGCGCCACAAGGGCTGGAGCCAGCGGCGCATCGATTTCCAGCCCTATCCCTTCGCTTCCTACACCGAGCAGCTGGTGCGCGCGGTGCAGGGCACCCGGGTCGAGGGCGAGAACGCCTTTCTGCGCGCGCTCGATCCGAAGTTCGTGGCGCGCGACCTGGTCGACGACCGCTTCGTGCGCAAGGCTATCGAGGCCGTGGGTGGGCCGCAGGTGTTCGGCGTGGCGCCGGACTACCAGCGGCGCGAGACCCTCGCGGTCTGACGTGGGCCGCCGCCTCGGACTGCCGCTGGCCGGCCTCGCGCTGGCGCTCGTGCTGTGGTGGGCCGGCAGCGCCTGGCTCGCGCAGCGCACGCCTATCGCCGCGGCCTTCGCGCCCTGGCCGTCGGCGCTGGCGCTCGCGCGCCTCGTCGCCGGCCCCGACATCTGGCAGCACGCGCTGCTGAGCCTGCAGCGCGTGGCCATCGGCCTCGCACTGGCGATCGTGTTCGGCGTGCCGCTGGGCGTGCTCACCGGGCTGTGGCGCGGCTTCGCGCAGGCCAGCACGCCGGTGTTCCAGTTTCTGCGCATGGTCTCGCCGCTGTCGTGGATGCCGATCGCCGTGATGGTGCTCGGCGTGGGCGACCTGCCGGTGTATTTCCTGCTGGCTTTCGCGGCCGTGTGGCCGATCCTGCTCAACACCGCGGCCGGCGTGGCGCAACTCGACCCGCACTGGCTCACGCTCGCGCGCAGCCTGTCGGCCACGCGCCGCGAGACCGTGCTGCGCGTGATCCTGCCGGGCATCACCGCGCACCTGCTCACGGGCGTGCGACTGGCCATCGGCATCATCTGGATCGTGCTGGTGCCGGCCGAGATGCTCGGTGTGTCGGCCGGGCTCGGGTACTTCATCCTCGACACGCGCGACCGCCTCGCCTATTCGGAGCTGATGGCAGTGATCGTGCTGATCGGGGCGTTGGGCTATCTGCTCGATGGGTTGGCGCGGTGGCTGCATGCGCGGTGGACGCATGGGTGAGGGGAGCGCGTGCGGCAGGCAGGGGCAACCGAACAGGAAACCGAACCGGAAAATCCAGCCTTCTGAATGACGCAAGGACTTCATATAAAGCGTTGAATACATTGGTTTTTTGAGCAGAATCAACCGGTAAAAGAACCGGAAGCCATGAGCGAAAGACCGATCCCCCTGTCTGCCACGACCAGGTGAGCTTCATGAAGCGCCTGCCTCTCTTCGCAGTCCTGCTGTGGCTCTGCATCGCCCTCGGCTCGGCCAACGCTGCGCCGCCGAGCTACCAGGATCTGCAGGCCAATCCGGGCGCCGTGCCGATGCAGCCGACCTGGCAATTGCGGCCGGTGGATGCATCAACGCCGCCCTGGAAAGACATCTTCGCGTTCACCACCGGCATCGCCCCGGACCGGATCGAACGCGTGCGTTGGCTGAGCCTGAATCCGGGAAAGAACAGCGAGCGCGCGCCCGCGCTGTTCGACGCCCTCGACGGGCACGTGCTGTTTCTTTCACCGACAGCGCGCAGCTTCTGCGACGGCCGCTGGCAGACGGCGTGGCTGGAAAGCATCGGCATCATCGGCGTCGGCACCGCGCTCCAGCCCGCGTTCAAGGTGTGGCTGGTGGAGCAAAAGCCCGGCGGCGGACAACGGACCACAGTAGGCATCGGGCGCATCGATGCGCAAGGGCAGTGGGCCGTGCCGCCAGTGAGTTGCGATGGCAAGGACACGACATCCATCGACTCTCCCACCGCTCTTTCCTACCCGATGCCCGACGAATCCAGGCCAGCGGCTTCCGACCTGCAGGTGGACACGGTCTACGCACAGCCCGGCCTGCGCGATGCCGCGGGGCAGTGGCGCACGCCGCCGCCGCCGCGCGACATCGCCACCGCGCAATGGATGGACTATCAGCGGCAGATGCCGACACCCGGCTCCACAGGCTCGGGCCTCATCGACGCGCGAGGCAGGATGGTGATCCCGTTCATCTTCGGCGGGCTGCCCGACGCGACGGCCCAGCGACGCATCCGGCTGTGCACCGCCGTCGGACTCGATCGCCAGCGCAACGCCAGCACGCCGCGCGCGTGCCGCTGGCAACGGCTGCATGGCAGCAACACCGACGCCGCACTGCGGCCGGCCAAGGACGTGGACACCGGTCGATGGGGCTACCGGAACGCGCAGGGCCAATGGGCGATCGCGCCGCAGTTCCAGGAGGCGCGAGCGTTCCGCCATGGCTACGCCGTCGTCGCGGGCGCGTTCCCCCAGGACTGGCGGCCGCCCGGGTGGCAGGACGAGCGGCCGATCATTCGGCAATTCCATCGCATGGGTCGCCACTGGGTGGCCGAAGCCCTGATGCGCAATACGTCAACCGCCGGTGCATGGGAGATTCGCTACGGCCTGCTCGACGATGCGGGGCAATGGCTGGCCGTCGTGCCGCAGCCCACGCTGCACGTGACCGTGCCGTTTCCGCCCGGTGGCCGCAGCAGCCACTATGCCGGGATGCTGGCGAGTCACCTGCCCAGGCTGCTGGGACGCGGCGTGCAGGTCGATCATGTGCCGCAAGCCACCGAGGCCGACTACCGCCGGCTGATGACGGAGGGCGGCAACGAGAAGGTCCTGCTCGCGGCGCTGAGGCTGCCGCGCGGAGGGATCGAAGGCGTGCACCAGGGCCCGCCGATCGATGCGCTGATGCAGTCCCTTCGCCCCGTCACGCTGCTGGCGTCGCAGCCGCTGGTGCTGGCCATCGACAGCGCGAGGGCCGACGCACTGGGCATTCACAGCACCGATGACCTGCTCGCCTACGCGCGGGCCCACCCCGGCAGCCTGCGCATCGGCACGGGCGAGGACGGCTGGACCGGTCATCTCGCCTTCGGCCAGTTCCGTGCGCTGAGCGGCGTCGACGTGCAACGCGTGGTCTTCAAGGGCATGTACCCCGACTCGGACGTCATCACGAAGGCGCATGCGGTGGACCTGCTGTTCGCGCCCGTGAACGGCGTGGCGGTTGCGGCGCGGCGCGGCCAGTTGCGCGTGCTCGGCACCACCGCCGATCCGGCGCACCCGCAGAGCTTCGACGGTGTGTCGTGGCCGACGCTGGCCTCGAGCGCGCCCTTGAGCGGCTACGCAACGTACGACCATTTCAGCCTCTGGGCACCGGCGAATTCGGATGCCGCGTCCAATCGCACCGTGCAGGAAGCCGTGGCCCAGGTGCTCGCCAGGCCCGAGGTGCGAAAGCAGCTGCAGGACCTTCAGGTGGTCGGCGGAGGCGGTTCGCCCGAGAGCTTGCTGGCGCTGGAGGACGAAGAGCGCGAACGCTGGGTGCGTGCGCTTTCTTCGTCGGCGCGTTGATGGCCGCGAACATGCCCTCGCAAACCCGGCCAGCGGCCATCCTCCCCGCAATCACGAAGACCGGTAGCGCTCCAGCCAATGCGCGTAAGGCGCGGGCAGGGTCCAGGCCGCCTTGTCCACGCCGAGCTCGAGCGCGGCGCGGTACGGCCAGTGCGGATTCGCGAGCAGCGGCCGGCCCAGCGTGACCAGGTCGACGGTGCCGCCGGCGACCAGCTCGTCCGCCTGCCGGGGCTCGCTGATGAACCAGCTCGTGGTGGCGGGCAGGCCCGTTTCGCGGCGCACGCGCTGCGCGATCGGCGCCATCAGCGCCGGGCCCCACGGAATCTTCGCGGTGGGCGTCGAGAAGCCGATGCTGACGTCGATGAAGTCGAGGCCGGCCGCCTTGAGCCTGCGCACGAGCTCGATGCCTTCCTCGAGGTCGTCCTGGCCGGCGAATTCGGTCACGCCGAAACGGGCCGCCAGCGGCAGCCGTTCGGGCCAGACCTCGCGCACGGCGGCGAGCGTCTCGATCAGGAAGCGCGCGCGGCCTTCGAAGTCGCCGCCGTAGGCGTCGGTCCGCTTGTTGGACCAGGTCGAGAAGAAGCTCTGCGCGAGGTAGCCGTGCGCGAAATGCAGCTCGAGCCATTCGAAGCCCGCGTCGAGCGCGCGCCGGGCCGCGGCCACGAAGTCGGCCTTGACGCGCTGGATGTCGGCCAGGGTCATGGCCTCGGGCACCTTCGGCAGGCCGCCGCCGAACGCGACGGCCGAGGGGGCGATGGTCTGCCAGCCGCGCGCGTCGTCGGCGGCGATGTGGTCGTCGCCTTCCCAGGGCCGGTTGGCGCTCGCCTTGCGCCCGGCGTGGGCGATCTGGATGCCGGGCACGGCGCCGGCGGCCTTGACCGAGGCGACGATCTTGCGCCATTCGTCGGCCTGCGCGTCGGTCCAGATCCCGGCGCATCCGGGCGTGATGCGGCCCTCGGGCGAGACGGCCGTGGCTTCGGCGATGACCAGGGCCGCGCCACCGCGCGCGAGGCCCGACAGATGGACGTGGTGCCAGTCGTTGACCACGCCGTCGACGGCGGAGTACTGGCACATCGGCGAGACGACCATGCGGTTTTTCAGCGTGACATCTTTCAGAGTGAAAGGCGAGAAGAGGCTTGGCATCGGATCCCTGGAGAAGGTGTGAAGAACAAGGATTGATCGTACATTAGTTCGATAACTATCGAACAATAGGACAAAAGCCGATCCGTGCTATGGTCGCGCGATGCGCAGCCTCAACCATCCGGCCCTCGACGATGTCTCGCTGACCCAGGTCCTCTATGCCCTGAGCGATCCCGAGCGGCTGCGCGTGGTGCACGAGCTCGCCGGCTGCGGCGAGGCCAGCTGTGCCGCGCTGGGCGGGGGCAGGGCAAAGTCGAGCATGTCGCATCACTTCAGGGTGCTGCGAGAGGCGGGGATCGTGCGTACCCGCACCGACGGCCCCGCGCATGTGAACGAGCTGCGCCGCAAGGAAGTGGACAAGCGCTTTCCCGGCCTGCTGAAGGCCGTGCTCGCGGCCCAGGAGCCGGCCGCGAAGCAGGGCTGAGGGCGCTGCCTCAGACCCGCTCGAAGCTCTGCACCTGCTTCGAGACCACCCAGTCCGTCGTCAGGCTGTTGAAGCTCTGGAAGTGCGCGCTCGCCAGATGCGCGTCGAAGGCCGCGCGGTCGTCGTAGACCTCGTAGAGGAAGACATGGTCCGCGTCCTCGGGCGCCACGCAGACGTCGAACTGCCGGCAGCCGGGCTCGTGCTCGACCGAGCGCGAGGCGTTGGCCTTGATCTCGCGGAGGAAGTCTTCCCGGTGTTCGGGGGCGATGTGGAAGTGGACGGTGACGATGTGCATGGCGAATGGATTCTCGATGGATCAGAAGACCGGCCGTAGATGCGCATCGGCCGCAGGCTCGAAGTCGCTCATGCGGATGCGCCGGCCGCTGCGGTGGGATTCGTAGACGGCTTCCTGGATGCGCAGATTCTGCAGATAGTCCGAGGCGTTGTTCTCGGGCGCGATGCCGCGCTCCAACGCGTCGAGCACATGGGCCTGCAGGGCGGCCACCGCGCCGCCGCCGAATTCGCTGGACGGCCCGCTGTCGTAGGCAAGTTCGGCCTCGGGCTCGCCATGCGGCTTGAGCCACAGGCGCGCATCGCCATCGAGCCGCAGCACGCCGCCTTCGCCCTCGAGCCACATCTCGCCCATGGTGCGGCGCTGGTTCGCGGCCGGGTGTTCGTTGAGGCGATTGCCGTCGATGAGGCCGATGGCATCGCCGGCGAAGCCCAGTTCGATCGTGGCGGCATCCTCGCCCTGGATCGCGGGGTTGAGGCGCCGCAGCCGCGCCGAGACATCGGCCGCCTCGCCGAGCAGGAAGCGGAAGCTGTCGATCAGGTGGATGGCGGTCTCGGCCACGAGCAGCCGCGGCATCTGCTGGAAGTAGGGCTGCCGGTCGAGGTAGGCGCGTGGCCCCTGTCCGTCACCGGGCCGAAGCCGGAAGCTCGCGCCGTGCAGGCGGCCCAGCCGTCCCGTGTCGATCAGCCGCCGGGCCTCGCGGAACCAGGGCATGAAGCGGAAGTTCTCGTGCACGACCAAGGGCACGCCGGCTCGCGCGAAGCGTTCGCTCTGCTCGCGTGCCTGCGCGTAGTCGGTGCAGAAGGGTTTCTGGCAGATGGTCGCGATGCCATGCGAGAGCGCCTGCGGCAGCAGCGTCGCATGGCTGGCCGGCGGCGACACGATGTCCAGCAGCGTGGGCGCCGTGGCGTCGAGCATCTCGTCGAGGCGCGAGAAGGCGCGCGGCACGCCGAAGCCGCGGGCGGCCTCGGCCGCGCGCTCGGGCTGCGCATCGCAGAGCCCGACGAGCTCGACACCGGGCAGCGCCTGCCATGCGCGCAGATGGAACTGGCTGAAGTAGCCGGCGCCGACCACTGCAACCCGGTGGCGTGTGCCGCCGCGCGCCTCAGGCATGGCGCAGCTGCTCCAGCACCGCCTCGGTGATCGCGCGCGTGCCGTCGCCGCCGCCGAACTCGAAGGGCAGCACGGCGCCGCCCGCGAACACGGCCTCGACGGCCCGCTCGATGCCGCGTGCCGCATCGCCCAGGCGCGCGTCGCCATGCCGTTCGGCCAGCCAGTCGAGCATCATCGCGGCCGACAGGATCATGGCCGTGGGATTGGCCTTGCCCTGGCCCGCGATGTCGGGCGCGGTGCCGTGCGCGGGCTGGAACAACCCATGCCGCTCGCCGAGGTCGGCCGAGGGCGCCATGCCCATGCCGCCCACCAGCGCGGCGATCAGGTCCGAGAGGATGTCGCCGAACATGTTCTCGGTCACCAGCACGTCGTAGCTCCACGGCTTGAGCACGAGGTTCAGCGCCATCGCATCGACATAGGCGCTGTCGGCGCCGATCGCCGGGTGCCGCGACGCGACGTCCTCGAACACCTCGCGGAAGAAGGCCATCGACTCGAAGACATTGGCCTTGTCGACGTTGGTGACCCGGCCCGCGCGGCCCAGCCGCTCGGCGCGCCGCTGCGCGAGCTCGAAGGCGAACGCGCAGATGCGGTCGGTGCCGTGGCGCGTGATGCGCATGGTGTCGAAGACCTCGACGGTGCGGCCCTGCGCATCGCGGCGCGCATCGCCGCGCCCGCGCGCATAGAACAGGCCCTCGGTGTTCTCGCGCACCAGCACCAGGTCGATCTGCTGCGCGCGCGGGTCCGACAGCGGCGTGCGCAGTCCGCGGAAGGTACGGATCGGCCGCACGCCCGCGTAGAGGTCGAAGTGGAAGCGCAGGTCGAGCTGCGGAATGATCTCGGTGCCGTCGCTGCCGCGCACGTGCGGCAGGCCCATGGCGCCGAACAGGATCGCGTCGGCGCGCTCGCACACGGCCAGGGTCTCGTCGGGCAGCGCGACGCCGCTGTCGAGGTAGTGCTGGGCGCCCGCGGGGCGGGTGTCGAGCTCGAAGCCGATGCCGGCCCTGGCGCCCGCCGCATGCAGCATCTGGGCCGCCGCGTCCATGACTTCGCGGCCGATGCCGTCGCCGGGCAGCACGGCGATGTGGTGGCTGGCCTTCATGCCGCACCCCCGGTGATTTCCTTGAGCTTGCCGAAGAAGGCCTTCTTGCGCGCCGAGCCGATGCGCCAGTCCACCGGCAGCGACTGGAAGCCGTCCTCGAGCTTCTCGCGCGAGCGCCGGTAGTCGAAGTAGCCCCAGCCCGCATAGCCCTCGACGGCCGCGAGCAGGTGGTTGTCCTCGTGCTCGAAATCGAAGTGGTCGTCCTCGTTGTAGAAGATCGGCTGGCCGCGGTAGGCGGGCGAGTTGCGCAGGCGCAGCAGCTGCAGCCGGATGCCGTCGGGGTTCGACTGCTCGCGTCCCGCGAGGCCGTTGACGTGGTTGCCGTGCGGCAGCAGGAAGTCGCTCGCGCCGATGATGTTGTGCGCGTCGGTGCGCGGCTTCAGCAGGCTCGCGCCCACCAGCAGCCGGCCGGCCGGCGTGTCGAGCCGCCCTTCGGAGCGCCGCTGTGCCTGTTCGATCAGCTCGTGGCAGCGCGGCGCCTCGATGATGCGGTGGTGGTAGACGGTGTGGTCGATCTCGTTGCCGATCTCCAGCAGCACGTTGCGCGCACCTTGCGCCACCAGCCAGTCCACGCTCTGGTCGACCGCGCGGCGCACCGCCTGTTCGTCGGCCAGGTGGCGCGTGGCGGGGCCGTAGAACAGGCCGAGCACCACCACCATGCCGAGCCGGTCGGTGGCCTCGAGCACGCGTCGCAGCCGCTCGGCCCACGCGGCCTTGAGCGTGCCGTCGGCCTCGAAGGCGCTGATGGTCCAGGGCTGGATCTGCGAGTAGCCGTGCGGGCTGCCGCCCTGCAGGTTGAGGCACACGCCCAGCAGGCCGTGCGCGCGGTACTCGGGCAGTGCCTCGCAGAACTCGCGCGTGTTGCGATCGGCGTCCCACGGACCGTCGCGGTAGGCCCAGACGCCGCGCGTGCTCGGGTTCTCGTCGTCGGCGATGGCGTTGGCCATGCGGCTGTTGAACAGCAGGCCCTGGATCTTCTGGTCCTTCCAGTGCCGGCCTTCGTAGGTCGGCCGGCCATTGATGAGGATCTGGTCGCCCTGGATCGAAACGGTGGTGTCGCTCATGCTCTCTTTCAGTCTGCGGTGATGCCCGCGGTTCGGATGACGTCGCCCCAGACGGCGCTCTCGTCCTTGATGCGCTGCGTGACGGTCTCGGGCGAAGCCCATTTGGCGACAGCGCCGCGCTCGGCCATGAAGTCGGTCCAGTCCTTCTTGTCGACCACGCTCCTGGCGGCGGTGCGCAGCTTCTGCAGCACCTGCGGCGGCGTCCTGGCCGGTGCCAGCAGCGCCTGCCAGCCGATGGCCAGCAGCTTGGGGAAGCCGGCCTCGGCGGTGGTCGGCACGTCGGGCAGGTAGGACACGCGCTGCGGTCCCGTGACGGCCAGCACGCGCAGCTTGCCGCTCTCGACCTGGCCCTTGACCTGGCTCACGTTGTCGATCATCAGGTGCATGCGGCCCGCGAGCATGTCCTGGATCGCCGGGCCGGTGCCCTTGTAGGGCACGTGCACCATCTGCAGCGACTCTTCCTTCTTGAAGAGCTCGAACACGATGTGGGCCAGCGTGCCGACGCCGCCCGAGGCGAAGTTCATCTCGGTCTTGGGCGCGCGCGCCAGCGCCACGAATTCCTTGAGCGTCTTCACTCCCAGCGAGGCCGGCACGATGACCGCCTGCGGCGTCTCGGTGATGCCGGTGATCGGCGTGAACTCCTCGAGGTAGTTGGGCACGCCCGACTTGTAGAGGAAGGGGTTGTTGGTCGCCATTGCCGAGTTCATCTGCAGCAGCGTGTAGCCGTCGGCGGGCACGCCGGTGGCGACGTACATCGCGGCCAGGTTGCCGTTGGCACCGGCCTTGTTCTCCACGATCGTGGCCTGGCCCAGCGCCTCGCCGAGCCGCTGCGCGAGCGGGCGCGCCACCAGGTCGACGCCGCCGCCGGCCGAGAAGCCCACGACGATGCGCACCGGGCGCGAGGGATAGTCGTTCTGCGCGAAGGCCCGCGGCCCCAGTGTCGCGGCCAGGGGCGCGGCGGCGCCCGCACGGATGAAAGTCCTGCGTTTCAAGTCTGTCTCCTGTCGATTTTTGGATGGGGCCCTGCATGGCGCCCCCGGGGTGCATCAGAGATGCTGGAAGCGGTAGTGCTCGAAGATGGCCAGCAGCTCGCGGCTCGCGCGCCGGCGGTGCTCGAGGTTCACGCGGGCGGCGCCTTCGGCGTCGCCCTCGCGGATGCGCTCGACCAGTTCCATGTGTTCCTGCGTCGAGTTGTGGGGCACGGGCCGCAGCCGCAGCGAGACCATGCGCGCGCGGTGCGCGCGATCCCAGTGGTTGAAGACCGCGTCGGCCAGCAGCTTGTTGCCGGCCATGGTCACGAGCTGCGCATGGAAGGACTCGTCGGCCCGCGCCCAGGCGTCGAGGTCGTTGGCCTGCAGCGCGGCGGCCATGGTCTCGGTGGCCTCGACCAGCGGCTGCAGCTCGGCCGCGTCGGGCTTCCTGCGCGCCAGGCTCTCGGCGGCGGCGCTCTCGAGCGCGCCGAGGATCTCGTAGATCTCGCGCATGGCCGTCGGCGACACCGGCAGCACGCGCATGCCGCGGCGCGGGATCACCTCGATCAGGCCTTCGCCATGCAGCCGCATCAGCGCTTCGTGCACCGGCGTGCGGCTCATGCCGAGCTGCAGCGCGATCTCCTGCTCCATCGCCTGGTAGCCGGGCGCCCAGACGTTGTCGAGGATGCGGCGGCGGATCGCCTGGTAGGCGCCATCGACGAGCGTGGTGGTGTCGGCGCCCGCGGCGGTGGTGGTGGGCTTGGTGTTCATGCGTGGTTCCAGTGAAGGGGCGGCAGGCCGGCGACCGGCATGCGCACGGTGGCCAGCGTGTCGCCGAGCAGGCAGCCCAGGTAGCCGGTGCGCAGGTCGGGCCCGCCGAAGGCGAGGCTGGAGATGTTGCGCAGCGTGTGGCCGTGCACGGTGTCGAGATGCTCGCGGCCCATGCGGTGCTGCTGGAAGGCGTCTTCCACCGCGTCGAGGCGCGCCGGGTCGGCGTCTTCGAGCAGCACCGACTGCGCGCCGTCGCGGCCGACGCGGATCAGGCGGTTGCTCACGATGCTCGTGATCCAGAAGTCGCCATCGACGTCCTGCGCCAGGCCGTCGGGAAAGGTGCCGGCGCCGAAGCGGGCCACGGTCTCGCGAGTGCCCAGCGAACCATCGGGCCGGATCGCGAAGCGGGAGAGCCGGCGGCCGAAGGTCTCGTTGACGTAGAGGAAGGCGCCGTCGCGGTCGACCAGGCACTCGTTGGTGTAGCCCAGGCCGTCGGCCACGATGCGCGCGCCGCGCGCGTCGACCAGCACCACGAAGCCATCCGCCACATCGTGGCGATAGCCGAGCGCGCGCGGCGTCTGCCGCGTGCTGACCGTGATCCAGAGCCGGCCCTGTGCATCGGGCAGCACGAAGTTGGTCGGCGGCAGGTCGAGGCCGTCGACCGTGCGCAGCAGCGGTTGCACCCGGCCGTCGCGCTCGAGCGCGAACACGCCGCCGGTCTGCGCGCCCAGGTGGGCGATCAGGAAGCTGCCGTCGGCGCGCAGCGCGATGCCGTTGGGCTTGAGGACCTCGCCGTCGATCTCGTGGCCGAGGTAGGCGGTCTGGGTGCCGTCGGGATGGATGCGCGTCACGCCGCCGCGCCAGTCGGCGCAGTAGAGATCGCCGGCGCGCGTGGCCAGCACGCATTCGGGGCGGTGCAGGCCGGTGCCGGTCCAGGCGGCGCCGGCGGGGGAGAGGCGCGGGATGTCAGGGGGTGGGGTGCTCATGCATTTATTAATGTATGCATTGATGCACGCGTCACTATCTGGGGTAAACCCGGGGCACGCGCATGCGTCCGAAGTCACGAAGCGGGTCGATGAGGCTGGAGAGCCGCGTGGGCTCGAGGGGAGTGCCCGCTCAGGGCGTCTTGCCGCGACCGGATTTCCTGGCGCCCTCGGCCCGCGCCGTGGGTGCCGAAGCCTGGCTGGCCTGCAACTGCTCCACCCACAGCAAGGTGTCGACGTAGGTCATGAAGCGGTTGAGGTACTCGGGCGAGAGGTCGCGCATGAGGATCAGCGCACGGTGCACGAGATGGTGCGAATTGAGCGGACCCGCGTTCTCGGGCATCTTCGCGAGCGACTGCGTGAGCCGGCGATCGGCGCTCAGGCGCGACCAGGTGCCGCGGAAGTAGCGCATGGTCTTGAGTTCGGCGGGTGCGGCGGCGGCGGACGGTGCGGGGCTCGCTGAAGTGGCGTGAGCCGGCACGGCACTACCGCTGGGTGCCGGTGCTTCCTCGGGCAGCGGCGACTGGCGCGCGATGTGTTCGACGAGCTCGGCGAGCGCGCTGCGCGGCAATGGCTGCGACGTTGCGGCCACCGCCTCCGGCACCGCCTTCTCGAAGTCCTCGCCATACGCGCTCAGCAACTGCCGCAGCCGCTCGTCGAGCAGCCGCCTGGCCTCGCCACGCTGCACCGCGGTGCGCTTCGCGAGCGTCTCGATGAAATGCAGCCGCACGGGATCGAAGCGCTCGGCCCCGCGCGCGCGCCAGGCCGCGACGACCGCGAGCGGGTCGTCGTTCGCGTCGATGGGCGCGTCGTTACTCACGGGCCTTCGCTGCGGGGCCGGTGGTGCTCGCCGCATAGGACGGCCGCGGCGTCGGCGCCATCTCCACGCGCCGGTTCTTCGCGCGGCCATCGGCATCGGCATTCGAGGCCACGGCCTGTTCGGCGCCGAAGGCCGCGGCGAACACCGCGGAGGAGGGCACGCCTTCCTCGATCAGCGTGCGGGTCACGGTCAGCGCGCGCTGGGCCGAGAGCTCCCAGTTGTCGGCGAACAGGCGCGCGCCCTCGCGCATCTGGCGGTTGTCGGTGAAGCCGCTCACCATCAGGATCTCGTCGCGCGAACGCAAGTAGGTGGCCAGCGGCGCCGCGAGGCTGCGCAGCACCTGCCGGCCCTCGGGCTGCAGGTCGGCGGAGTTGAAGGCGAACAGCACGCTGCCGCTGATGCCGATGCGCCCGTTGTTGAGCGTGACGCGGCCCGCGGCCAGCGGCCCGGCCAGCGCCTTCTCGAGCGCCTCGCGGCGCTGCGCCTCGGCCTGGCGCTGCTTGACCTCGGATTCGAGCCTGGCCGCGAGGTCGAGCTGCATGCCGATCGCGCAGACCAGGATCAGCACGAAGGCGCCGAGCAGGCCCGACATCAGGTCGCCGAAGACGGCCCAGACCGGCACGCTGGTGTCGAGACCGGCGTCGTCGATGTCCGCGTCCTGGCGCATCACGCCTCGCTGGCCACGGCGGCGGGCTGCCGGCTGGCGATCTGCTGCAGGTCTTCGACGATCTGCTTCTGCGACATGATGCTGAGGTCGATGACCTCGCGCGCCTGCGCCACGTAGTAGGCCAGCTGTTCGTCGCTGCGCGCCATCGACTTGCCGAGCGCGCCTTCCACGCGCTGCAGGTGCGCCACCAGCTTGTCGTTCGATTCGCCGAAGCGCTGCACCGCGAAGCCGAAGGTCTCGCCGAGGCTCGCGACCTCGACCGCGCTGCCCGTGACCTGCGCGGCCACCTCGGCCATCTTGCCGGTCTGCGTCTCCACCTGTTCGGCGAAGCGGCTGCCCGCGCGTTCCATGGCCTCGGCCGAGGCAGCCACCAGCGCGTCGACCGCGCTGCGCTGCTCGGTGGAGGCATGGTTGACCGCGTCGAGCAGCGTGCCCAGCGTCTCGAGCAGGCGGTTGCGTTCCTCGAGCATCGCGTTGTCGCGCGCCATGCTGTCCGACAGCTTCTGGCGCAGTTCCGACACCACCTCGGCGGCGGCGCGCGGCGCTTCGGCGGCGGCTTGCAGCAGTTGGGCGATCTCGGTGACGGTGCGCTTGGCATGCGCCTCGTTCTGCGACGACATCTCGCCGGCGGTCTTCGTCAGCGCATCGAGCAACTGGCGCTGCTGGTCGGCGCTGTGCGCACCGGCCTGCTGCCATTCACGCTGCAGCGAGGCGGCCATGGACTCGAGCGATCCGGTCCAGGCGGCGAGGCGCTGTTCGTCGCGCGACGAGAGGTCGGCCTGCGTCTCGAGCAGCTTCTGTTGATGGTTCAGCGCATGGGCGCCGGCCTGTTGCCATTCCTGCCGCAGCGACGCGGCCATGGCCTCGAGCGAGCCGGTGAAGGCCGCGAGGCGCTCCTCGTCGCGCGCGGCGAGGTCGGCTTGCGTTGCGAGCAGCTTCTGCTGATGGCCCAGCACATGGCTGCCCGCCTGTTGCCATTCCTGCTGCAGCGACGCGGCCATCGCCGCGAGCGAGCGGGTCCAGGCCGACAGCCGTTCCTCGTCGCGCGACGAGAGATCGGCCTGGGTGTCGAGCAGCTTCTGCTGGTGGATCAGTGCCTGCGCGCCGGCCTGCTGCCATTCCTTCTGCAGGGCCGCGCCCATCGAGGTCAGCGATTCGGTCCAGGCCGCGAGCCTTTGCTCGTCGCGCGCGGCCAGTGCAGCCTGCAGCTCGCCCTGCGCGTCGCCCACGGTGCGCAGCAGCGAGGCCGCATGCGCCTCGAAGGCCGTGGCGGCGGCCGACAGCGCCTGCTGCGCGTCGCCCGAGAGCCTGTCGCTCGTCTCCTGATGCCGCGCCAGCGCCTGTTGCCAGGTGTCGGACACCTTGCCGACCGTGGTCTCGAGTTGCGTCGACACGCCATCGACCAGCGCGGTCGAGCGCTGCTCGAAGCTCTGCGCGAAGCCTTCGAGCGAGCCGCGCAGGTCGCTCGACAGCGCCTCGCTGGTGCGCTGGTGCGCGGCGAGCGCGCCCTGCCAGGTGTCGGCCACGCGGCCGGTGCTGGCCTCGAAGCGCGACGACAGACCCTCGAGCTGCTGCTGCACCGTCTGCGCGATGCTGCCGTGCAGCGAGGCGGTCTCGCGCGCGATGCCGGCCATGGTGGCCTCGACCACCGGCTGGATCGCGGCGCCGGCGACGCGCGCGCTCTCGATCAGGCTGTGCTTGAGCGACTGGTCGACCGAGCTCGCGAGGCCCGCGTAGACCGCTTCGGCCTTGCCGTGGAACTCGGCCTGGTTGCCGATCAGGCGCTCGCTGAGCACCTGGGTCTGGCGCTCCATCGCGCCCATCATGGCCTGCAGCTGGCCGACCAGCTCGGGCACCAGGTCGGCCTGGCGCTGCAGCAGCTTGAAGGATTCGTCGCGCCGGTGCGCCTGCGAGTGCACGCGCAGGGTGCTCGCGATCTTCGCGTCGAGCGCCTGCGAGGCCTGCAGCCGCTCGCGCCGGCACAGCGCCGACACCAGGCCCAGCGCCGCCGAGGCGGCCACGCCGGCCACCGAGGTGCCGAAGGCGAGGCCGAGGCCGCGCACCGGGGCCGAGAGCGATTCGCGGATCGCCTCGAGGTCGGTCGCGCCCTGCAGCGCCGCGCCGGTGCCGTTGAGCGTGACCACCATGCCGAGGAAGGTGCCGAGCATGCCCAGCAGCACCAGCAGGCCCGCGAGGTAGGGCGCCAGCGCCGGCCCGGGCAGGCCCACGCGTTCGCCCTCGACGCGCAGGCGCACCGCGTTGCGCAGCGAGGGATGCAGCGAGGCGAGCCAGTCGCCGAGGCTGGCCGGGGGCTCGGACAGCGCGTTCGTCGCCTGCACCAGCGAGCCCGTGGCCTGCTGGAAGCGGTGCAGTTCGAGCCCGCCCATCAGGTAGAACGCGGCCACGAGCCCGGTGACGGCCAGCGCCAGCGTGTTCGTGCCGATGTAGCCGGCGCCGACCCAGCCGACGACGGCCAGGCCCGCGACGAACACGGCGTGATGGAGAAATCGGGTCATGTGTATCCAGTCAGCCCTTGTGACCGGCGCGCAGGGCTTCGAGCAGCCCGTCGACCGGTTGAAATCGAAAGTCCAGTTCGGCCTGCAGCACGTCCTGGATGTCCTTGCGGAAGACCGCGAGCCAGTCGGCATGGCCGCCGGCGGCGTTGTCTTCCGCGCCCGTTTCCTCGTCCTGGCGGGCCTTGCGCAGCCGCGCGAAGCGCTTCTCGAGCGCCGCCGGCACGCTCGCCAGCAGGCTGCGTTCGCGCGCGCCCAGCACCTGTTCCATCACCACGTCGACGGCGGCGAGCCGCGCCATGTCGTGCGAACCGGCCGCGAGCCGCGCGCGCAGCCGGCCGCGCAGCGGGCCGATGGCCGTCTCCATCGCCTGCTGCCGCGCGAGGTAGCGCTGGCGCATCGGCGCGAAGTCGGGCGGCGTCTCGGCGTCGGCGGTGGCCGCGCGTGCCTTGGCGGGCGCGAAGTTGCCGTCCTCGGCGATCGCCTGGGCCAGCGCGGCGCGCACGCGCGCGCATTCGCTTTCATCGGCGCGCACCGAACCCCGCGGGGCCGGCGGCAGGCTGGCCGGCGTGCCGTTGAGGGCGGCCGACAGCGAGATCGCGTCGGTCCAGCCGAACCATTGGCTCAGCCGGTCCGCCGAAGCCTGTTCGGATTCGCGGATGTCGCCATCGGTCAGTCGGGAGAGCAAGCGGACGAGCGCCGAACCGTTGAAACCAGTGCGCTGTGGAACGTGCGCCATGCCAGAGTCGGAAAAACCCGGCAGTCTACACCGCCGACCCTCGGGGGAATCCCGGGGCCGGGCCCGCTGGCAGTGGCGCGGACGGCGTTTCGCCAGGGGCGGCGCGGGCCAGCGAGCGGGGCGCGAATTTGTATCGAAATCCAACCTGCCCGTGCCGGGCCCGGCGCTCAGGCCGGGGGCTTGGGCAGCGCGTGTGCGAGCAAGGTCACGGCCGCCTCGACCGGCCGGTCCACCGCCAGGCCTTCGGCCCAGTCGAAGCGCAGCCCTTCGAAAGCCGCCCCGCCGGGCACCAGCCGCCTTGCGCCGGCCGCTCGCGCGCGGGCCGACAGCGCGCGCACCTGCGCACGGAAGCGCTCGGGATCGGCGCGCAGCGCCGCGCCGTCGCCATCGAGCGCGAACACGCCCGCCAGCAGGTGCGACGCGCCGCCGGCCGCCACGCAGTCCGTGAGGATCGGCACCCAGGCCGCGCCCGCCGTGAGGATCGCAAAGCGCTCGCCGCGTTGCCGCGCGGCCAGGATGGCGGCCTCCGCCAGGCCGGTCACGGGCACGCCGGCGCGCTCGCGCAGCACCGCGAGCCCGGGGTCGCCGAAGCAGGCCAGCAGGATGGCGTCGGCGCGCGGCGCCTCGGCCAGCAGCGCGGGCATCGCGGCCGCTGCCGCGTCGTAGCTGGGCCGGTCCTTGATCACCGGCGGCCCGGCGGAGGCGGTCCAGCCGATGGCCCGCAGGCCCGGCGGCAGCAGCGCGCGGGCGGCCGAGACCACGGCCTCGGTCATCGCCTGGCTGGTGTTCGGGTTGAGCACCAGCAGCGTGGCGTCGCTCATCGCCCCTCGTCCGCGGAGGGGGCCGCATGGGCGGCGCGCTGGCCGGCCCACATGCGCAGCAGCACGCCCACCACGTCCTGCGAGGGCGCGGCCGCGCCGGGTCGCAGCCGGGTCTCGACCAGCGACAGGTGCGAGCGCATCGCGCGCGCGGCACCGCCGCCGTCGCCCTTGAGCAGCGAGGTGAAGATGTCGCGGTGCTCGTCGCAGGCGCATTGCGCCGAATGCGGCGCCTCGTACATCGCCACCAGCATCGAGGTCCGGCTCACCAGCTCCTGCATCTGCTGCAGGATGAAGGTGTTGCCCGTGGCCTCGGCCAGGATCATGTGGAAGTCGGCCGACAGCCGCACCGAGGTGGCGCGGTCGCCCTCGGCCAGCGCGGCCTGCTCGCGCTCCATGTGCTCGTCGAGGCGGCGCAGCGCCTCGGCGCCCGCGTTCTGCGCCAGGTGGGCGACGATGCCGCCCTCGAGGATGCGGCGCGCGTCGTAGATCGAGCGCGCCTGCTCGAGCGAGGGCGCGGCCACGAAGGCGCCGCGGTTCGGGATCATCTCGATCAGTCGGTTGGTGCCCAGCCGCAGCAATATCTTGCGGATGCGCTCGCGGCTCACGCCGAAGACCTCGGCCAGCGCGGTCTCGCGCAGCGGTGCGCCGGGCGCCAGCGCGCCGGCCAGCAGCGCGCGCGAGAGCGTGTCGTAGACCGCGTCCTCGCGTTCCTTCATGCGGTGCTGCCCTCGCCGGTGTGCGCCAGCCAGTGGCGGGCGATGCGTTCGCGGCTGGTCACCCAGGCGCCGCCCTTGTCGTGGAGGTGGCGCAGGATGCGCTCGAGCGCGCCGATGCGCCCCGGTCGGCCGATCATGCGCAGGTGCAGGCCCACCGACAGCATGCGCGGCGCGTCGCCGCCCTCGCGCCACAGCCAGTCGTAGGCGGCACACACGTAGTCGGCGAAGGCGTCGCCGGTATCGAAGCGCTGGGTGTTCTGGAACTGCATGTCGTTGGTGTCGAAAGCATAGGGCAGCACGAGGTGCGGCCGGCCATCGACCGCCACGCGGTAGGGCGTGTCGTCGTTGTAGGCGTCGCTGTCGTAGAGGAAGCCGCGTTCCACCAGCAGGCGGCGCGTGTGCGGGCTCGGGTTGGAGCGCGTGTGCCAGCCCACGGGGCGGCGCCCGGTGGCGGCCTCGATCGCGGTGCAGCAGCGGTCGATGGCCAGCCGCTCCTCGTCGAGCGTGAGGTCGATGCCGCGCTCCCAGCGCCAGCCATGCGCCGAGACCTCGTGGCCGGCCTGCGACGCATGCCGCGCCAGCCACGGCGAGCGCTCCACCGCGCGGCCGCAGGCGCTGAGCGTGAAGTGCCCGCCATGCTGCTCGAACAGGTCGGCGATGCGCCAGTAGGCCACGCGCGTGCCGTATTCGAAGTGGCTGTCGATGCAGCGGTCGGGCACCGGCTGGCCGTCGATCACCTCGTAGATGGCCTCGTTGCGGCTGTCGCCGTCGGTCATGGAGAACTCCGCGCCCTCCTCGAAGTTGACGACGAAGGAGACGGCCACGCGCGCCGCCTCGGGCCAGCGCACGGCGGGCAGGTCGCGGCCGTAGCCGATGAAGTCGCGCGTGGAGGGTGGAGTGGAAGCAGGGGATGAATCGGCCATGGTCAGAACTGGGCCAGCCGGCGCAGGCCGACCAGCCTTTCGGCGATGAAGAGCACCACGGCGGCCAGCAGGATCAGGCAGGCCGAGATGGCGGCGATGGTGGGGTCGGGCGACTCCTCCAGGTAGTGCAGGATCTCGATCGGCAGCGTCTTGCTGCGCGCGTCGGTCAGGAAGATCGAGATCGGGTAGTTGTCCATCGAGGCCAGGAAGGCGAACAGCCCCGAGGTCAGGAAGGCCGGCGCCAGCGCCGGCACCATCACCTGCAGCAGCGCGCGCGGGCGCGACAGCCCCAGGGTCTGCGCCGCCTCGAGCAGCCGGGTGTCGAACAGCGCCAGGCTCGCATGCACCGTGCGCGTGACGTAGGGCAGGGTGATCACCACGTGCCCGATCAGCAGGCTCCAGAACACGTTGGCGAGCCCGACCGCGCGGAAGGCCTGCAGCAGTGCCACGCCGATCACCAGCCCCGGCATCATCAGCGGCGAGACCAGGAAGGCCAGCAGCGCCTCGCGGCCGCGGAAGCGCCCCTGCTCGATCGCGATCGCGCACAGCGTGCCGAGCACCAGCGCCGCCAGCGTCGCGCCCGCGGCCACCGCGGCCGACAGCAGCACGGTGTCGGCCAGGCCGTCCTTGGCCAGCATCGCGCGGTACCAGCGCAGCGACCACTGGCCCTCGGGCAGATTGAACACCGGCGAGGGACTGAACGAGACCAGCACCACCACCACCAGCGGCGCGAGCATGAAGACCGCGGTCGCTGCCATCAGCAGCCCGCCCGCGATGCGGTTCCAGCGCGCGCTCATGCCGTGGCTCCTTGCTGCTGCGCGCGCGCCTGCAGCCGGCGCGTGAGCAGCGTGCTGCCCACCACCACCGCGACCGCGATGGCCAGCAGGATCACCGCCAGCGTCGAACCCGACTGCCGGTCGCGCATGAACAGGTAGGCGCGCGCCAGCAGCGCGGGCAGCGTCTGGTAGCGGTCGCCCACCAGCAGCGCGGGGATCACGTATATCGACACCGCCATCGAGAACACGAAGGCCGAGCCCGCGACCACGCCCGGCAGCGACAGCGGCCAGGTCACGCGCACGAAGGCATGCAGCGGCTTCGCGCCGAGCGTGGCGGCGGCCTCGGCCAGGCGCGAGTCGATCTGGCGCGCCACCGTGAACACCGGCAGCACCATGAAGGGCAGGAACACGTGCACCGCGGCGATCACCAGCCCGCGCTCGTTGAACAGCAGCCGTGCCGGCTCGTCGACCAGCCCCAGGCCCAGCAGCACCTGGTTGACCAGGCCGTTGCTGCGCAGCAGGATGGTCCAGGCGAAGCTCTTGACCACCACGCCCACCGACAGCGGCAGGATCAGCGCGAGGAACATCAGCCCCTGCACCGGCAGCGAGGCGCGCGCCATCGCGAAGCCCACCGGGTAGCCGATCAAGAGGCACAGCAGCGTGACGAGCAGCGCGATCTTCAGCGTGTTCCAGACCACGACCGCGCTGAAGGGATCGGTCGCGAAGCGCGCATAGCCCGCGAGCGAGAAGCCGCCTTGTTCGCCCTGGAAGCTGGTGGCCAGCAGCGCGGCCAGCGGCAGCACGAACAGCAGCACGAGGTAGCCCGTGCCCGGCACGGCGAGCCAGCCCGGCGATCCTTCGGCGCGGCGCATGGCGCCGCTCATGGCGCCGCCTCGGCCGCGAACAGCAGCGTGTCGGCCACCGGCCATTGCACCGACAGCGTCTCGCCGGGGCGCGGCGCCAGGTCGTCGTGCGCCGGGAATTCCGCGAGCAGCGTCGCGCCGCCGCCGGGCGCGCTGAAGTAGACCAGCCGGTTGGCGCCGCGGTAGACGGTCTGGCTCACCACCAGCGACAGCCGGTTCATGCCCTCGGCCGCGGGCTGCGGATCGCGCGAGGCGCGCAGCCGCTCGGGGCGCACGCCCACCAGCACCTCGTGGCGCAGGCCGCCCGCGCCGACGTCGCGCGCGCGCTCGGCCGGCACCTCGATCTCGCCGCAGGCGGTGCGCACGCGCGCGCCGTCGAGCGTGCCGCGCCATTGCGAAGAGAGGCCCACGAAGTTGAGCGCGAACTCGGTGCGCGGCTGGCCGTAGATGTGCTCGGGCACGTCGAGCTGTTCGATCGCGCCGCGGTTCATCACCGCGATGCGGTCGGACATCACCAGCGCCTCTTCCTGGTCGTGCGTGACGAAGATCGCCGTCATGCCCGCGTCGCGCAGGATCTGGCGCAGCTCGACCTGCATGGTCTCGCGCAGCTTGCGATCGAGCGCCGACAGCGGCTCGTCGAGCAGGATCAGCCGCGGTCGCGTGGCGATCGCGCGCGCCACCGCCACGCGCTGCTGCTGGCCGCCCGACAGCGCCGAGATCGGCCGGTCCGCGAGCGCCGCGAGCCGCACCGAGCGCAGCGCCGCGTCCACCGCCGGCGCGAGCTCGGCGCGCGGCGTGCCACGGGCCTTCAGGCCGAAGGCGATGTTCTCGCTGACCGTGAGGTGCGGGAACAGCGCATAGCTCTGGAACACCACGCCGATGTTGCGCTGGTGCGCGGGCAGCGCGGTCACGTCGCTGCCGCCCACGCGCACCGTGCCGGCGTCGCACGATGCGAGCCCGGCGACGATGCGCAGCAGCGTGGTCTTGCCGCAGCCCGAGGGGCCGAGCAGCGACACGAATTCGCCGGAACCCACCTGCAGGTCCAGCCCGTCCACGACCGTCTGCGCGCCGTAGCGCTTGACGATCCCGCTCAGTTCGAGGGTGCTCATGCGACGCGCCTCACAGCGCCATCTCGCGGTCCCAGCGCTCCACCCAGGCCTTGCGGTTCTCGGCGATGTAGGCCCAGTCGGGAATGAACACCTCGCCCTTGGGCAGGCCGGCCGGCGCGGCCACGCCGGTGTTGGTGGGCATCGCGAGCGAGATCTCGGCGATCTGCTGCTGCCAGGCACCGAGCATCGCCTCGACGAAGGCATTGGCGAGGTCGGCCTGCGGCCCGCCCCTGACCTTGGCGATGCCGGTCGGCATGGCCATGCCGCCTTCCTTCGGCAGCACGAAGTCGATCGGCGCGCCCTTGGCCTTGCGGTCGAAGGCGTTGAATCCGATCATGCCCGCGATGGCCGTGGCCTCGCCCTGCTCGAGCAGGTTCAGCGCCTGCGGCAGCTGGGTGTAGACGGTCAGCAGGTTGGGCTTGAGCGCCTTGAGCTTGCGGAACGCCGCCTCGGGCTGGTACTGCGCATCCTTCATCGGCTTGCCGGTCTCGAGCGCGGCCGCCACCAGGAACATCGACAGGCCCTCGGTGTTCTGCAGCGAGGGGATCACGACCTTGCCCTTGTTGGCCGGCTCCCACAGCGCCGCATACGAGGGCAGTTGCTTGAGCTTGCCCGTGTTGACCGCCACGCCGGTGGTCGACTGCATGTAGTTGGCCCACATGCCGTCCATGTGGACCGTGCCGGGCTTGAGCTTCGCGAGGCTGGGGATGTCCTTGGCGGTGAGTGGCTCCAGCACGCCTTCCTTGACGGCCGGGATCATCACCGGGTCGTCCATCAGCACCACCGACATGTACTGGCGGCCCTTGTTGTTGACCATCTTCTCGAGGTTCACGAGCGAGCGCGTGCCCTCGAAGATCACCTTGCAGCCGGTCTGCTTCTCGAACACCGGGATCAGCGGATCGAGGAAGGCCTTGTGGCTGCCCGCGCCGCCGACCACGAGTTCGCGGCCCTTGCCCTGGGCGCGCACCCAGGCCGGCGCGGCCAGCGTGGAAGCGGCGAGGAGTCCCTGCCCGAAGGCGCGGCGCGAGAGGCCGGGTGCTGAGCGATTCATCTGCATGTCCTTGGGGGGCGATGCCCCAAATGGGTGGATGGAAGGCCGTGGCAGCCGCCAGTCAGCCCAACAATTGTGCGCTCTTCAAAATAAATTGTGCACAATCCATGTAGGAAGCCAAATCCGTGCCAACCCGCAGGCGCGGGGTGTCGCAAAGAGAAAGCGGGGGAGGGCGCTACGCGCGCAACCGGCGCGCCGGTTCGGCCTCGTGCAGGTAGGCCGTGAAGGTGTCGCGCGGCGACGAGCCCGTGTGGCGTGTGAGGATCCGCCCGACCTCGCCGCGGTGGTAGCCGCCATGGGCGATCACGTGGCCCAACATCTCCTCGCGCGACATGCGGCCGGCCGAGCCGTCGGTGAAATCGAAATCGAGGCTGGCTCCCAGCTCGTCGTCGCCGATCGCCTGCACATGCGCCAGGAACCAGCGGTCGTTGTCGCGCACCGCCTGCAGCAGGAGTCCGGGCGCGAGCCGCTCGGGCGAGTGGGTGCCGCCGTAGCCATGGGGCCGGCCCTCGAGGTGGGCCCTGAAGATGCCGTCGACCGCATGGGCGTGGTCGAGGGTGGCCCAGGCCGCCTCGAGGTCGTCGTCGGGCAGCCGGCCCCGCGCGGCCAGCAGGCCGGCGAACAGGCCCTCGTCGGCCCAGGCCTTGTAGCGGAACATCGAGGTCAGCAGCGTGCGTGCGCTCATCGGGGTCTCCTGGCGAGGCGCCGCGGCGCGGCGCGCTTCGGGGCACGATGATCCCCGGCGCCCCTGGCGCGGTCCAATGAAATGCAACCGGCCCACTGATAAGAGCCCCGCATCAATGCAGGGCCTGGCCGGGCGGCCGATTGCGCGGGCGCGGCTTCATGGGCACGATGCTTGCGGATGCGCCGGCGTACGGCCGATCCGCGTCCTCCACCTCCAAGGCAGCGCCGATGTCCTTCCTGTGGCCCGGTTACCTCTGGTTCCTGCTGGCGCTCGCGCCGCTGCCGCTGGCCTATGCCTGGCTGCTGCGGCGCCGCGGCCGGCTGGCCCAGCGCTATGGTCGGTTGCAGACCGAGGGCGCCGCGACGCTGCGGCGCGGCTGGCGCCGGCACCTGCCGCCCGCGCTGTTCCTGCTGGCCTGCGCCGGCCTGCTGTTCGCCGCGGCGCGGCCGGTGGCGCGGGTGCCGCTGCCGTGGGCGCGCACCTCGATCATGCTGGCGATGGACGTCTCGCTGAGCATGCGCGTGAACGACGTCAAGCCAACCCGGCTCGAGGCCGCGCAGGCGGCGGCCAAGTCCTTCCTGCGCGAGCTGCCGCGGCGCATCGAGGTCGGCCTCGTCACCTTCGCCGGCAGCAGCCAGGTCGCGCAGCGCGCCACGCTCGACCGCGATGCGCTCGCGGCCAGCATCGACGCCTTCCAGATGCAGATGGGCACCGCGGTCGGCGATGCGATCGTGCTGTGCCTGGCCGAACTGTTCCCGCAGGACAACATCAGCCTCGGCGAGATGACCTTCGGCGGCAACGCGCCGCGCGGTCGCAGCCTCGACGACAAGGCGAAGCCGCCGCCGCGCCAGATCACGCCGGTGGCGCCCGGCTCCTACGATGCCGCCGCGATCATCCTGCTGAGCGACGGCCGCCGCACCACCGGCATCGACACGCTCGAGGCCGCGAAGATGGCGGCCGACCGCGGCGTGCGCGTCTACGTGATCGGCATGGGCACGCTCGACGGCGACATCGCCGCGCCCGACGGCATGGCGATCTACATGAAGCTCGACGAGCCCACCCTGCGCGAAGTGGCGCGCATGACCGGCGGCGAGTACCACCACGCCGGCACCGCCGAGGCGCTGCACGGCGTCTACGAGAAGCTCGGCTCGCGCGTGCAGGTGCAGCCGCGCGAGAACGAGCTCTCGGGCCTGCTGGCGCTGCTGTCGGCGCTGCTCGCGATCACGGGCGCGGCGCTGTCGGTGCTGTGGTTCGGGCGCATCGTCTGAGCCGCGGTTTGCCGCCCGTCACGCGGCGGCGCCACAATCGCGGCCGGACCCGGTGGCCTGCCGGCCGACTCCCTTCATGCAGCACTCCCCATCCCCCTTGCGCACGCGCCCCATCGGCGCCGGCCACCTGCGCGCCTTCGAGGTCGTCGCGCGGCACCTGAACTTCCGCGCCGCGGCCGAGGAGATGGCGCTCACGCAGCCGGCCGTGAGCCGCCAGATCCAGGCGCTCGAGGAGGAGGTCGGCGTGCGCCTGTTCCTGCGCCACACGCGCGCGGTCGAGCTCACGAGCGCCGGCGCCCAATTGCTGCTCGCGGTGCAGCAGGCGCTGCCGCGCATCGACAGCACCATCCGGCAGATCCGCCAGAGCGCATCGCGTCGCAGCGTGGCGCTGACCACCTTCGCCTCGTTCGCCTCGATGTGGCTGATCCCGCGCCTGGAGGCCTTCCAGCGCGACCATCCCGACATCGACATCCGCATCGATGCCTCCGACGCGGTGATCGACCTCGAGGTCAGCGACATCGACCTCGCGCTGCGCTACGGCCGCGCCGAGCACATGCCCGAGGGCGCGGTGCGGCTGTTCGGCGAGCACCTGATGCCGGTGGCCAGCCCCTGGCTCATCAAGAGCAGCCCGCCGATCGAGAAGCCCGAGGACCTCGCGCGCTTCACGCTGATCGAGGTCGGCGATGCGCATCCGAGCTATGTCGAGTGGCTGGTCTGGCGCCGCTGGTTCGAATCGAACGGCCTGGCCCGCATCCAGCCGCGCCGCTGGCTCTACTTCAACTACGACTACCAGATGGCGCAGGCCGCGCTGACCGGCCAGGGCGTGGTGCTCGCGCGCAGCCCGCTGATCGCCGAGAGCCTGGCCAACGGCGACCTGGTCGAGGTGCTGCCGCGCCAGCGCATGGATTCGCCGATGGCCTACTGGCTCGTGAGCGGCCCGCGCAACGAAGGCCGGCCCGAGCTCCAGGCCTTCGGCACATGGCTGCTGCAGCAGGCGGTGCTCACGCGCGCGGCGATCGGCGATGCGGTCGACGACGAGGCGCCGGTGGCACGGCGCCAGAGCGCCGCATGAGCGCCGCGTGAGCGGTGGGCGAGGTGGTCGGCTTTCGCGCGCATGCGCAGCCATTGCCCGGCGTTGCGACAACGGGTACACATCCTGGTTTCCACGTGATGAACGGAGCGATTCCATGGTGCGAGAGACGATCGACCCCGCCGATGCGCAACGGGTGAGGGCCAGCTTCGAGCGGCAGAACGCGATGCGCGAGCTCGGCATCGAACTGGTCGAGGTGCGGCCCGGCGAGGTCGAACTGGCGATGCCGGCCTCCGAGCGGCTGACCCAGCAGCACGGCTTCCTGCATGCCGGCATCGTCGCCACCGCGCTCGACAGCGCCTGCGGCTACGCGGCCTTCTCGCTGATGCCGCCCGAGGCGGCCGTGCTCACGATCGAGTTCAAGATCAACCTGCTGGCCCCGGCCGCCGGCGAGCGCTTCGTGTTCCGCGCCGGCGTGACCAAGGCGGGCCGCACGATCAGCGTGAGCGACGGCCGGGCCTATGCGCTGCGCGAGGGGAAGGAGTCGCTGATCGCGACCATGACGGCCACGCTGATGGCGGTGGTGGGGCGCGAGGACATCCGGCACTGACGGGCCGCCGCGACCACCGCCGTGGCGGGTGGGTCGAATGCTGCCGACCGTTCAGAAGCTGAACGTTCAGGAGTTGTTCGGTGGCCGAGCGCGGATGGCCTGAAGGGCGACAAAACGCCCTGAAAAGCCTCGAAACCACCGCTTTCGGCGCGCAAAGCACGAGGTATTGCGTTGGCACGGCGCTTGCCATGTCGTGTGCATGACCTCCACCACAGCCACCCCCGAAACACCCGGCGCGCATGGCGCCGATCCCGACGGCCGGCCCGCGCTTCGCGAGGGCACGACCGGCAGCGCCACGCTCGTCGTCGCACCGAAGCATCTGGCCAGCGCCTTCGCCGAAGAAAGCGGCGAAGCCTATCCGCGGGTGCTCGCCACGCCGGCCCTGGTCGGCCTGCTCGAGCGCGCCTGCGCGGCGATCCTCGTGCCCGCCCTGCGCGCCGGCGAGATGTCGGTCGGCCACCGGGTCCAGCTCGTGCATGGCGCGCCCACAGCGCCCGGCCAGATGGTCCGCGCGAAGGCGACCTTGCTGCGCCGCGAGAAACGCCTCTACGTGTTCGAGGTCGAGGCGCGCGACGACGCGGGCGTCGTGGCCACGGGCGAGCATTCGCGCGCGATCGTGCCGGCCGCCGCGGTCGAGGCCACGGCACTGCGCCGCGCGAACGGCGCCGAGGAGGCCGCGCGATGAGCACCGCCGCGATGCTGCATCCCGAGGTCGAGACGCTCTCGCCCGCCACCCTGCGTTCGCTGCAGGAGGCACGCTGGACCGAGCAGTGGCGCTACGTGCGCACCAGCTCGGTCTTCTACCGGCGCAAGCTGTCGGGCTGGCTCGACCGCGCGCTCACGCTCGACGAGCTGCAGGAATTGCCGCTGACCGAGAAGGACGAACTGCGCCTGAGCCAGGAGGCCGACTATCCGTTCGGCGACTACGTGGCCTGCGCCGAGAAGCGCGTGGTGCGGCTGCACCGCACCTCGGGCACCACGGGCCGGCCGCTGATCCTCGCCAACTCGCGCCGCGACGCCGAGATCGTGGCCGAGGTCGGCGGCCGCTCGATGTGGGCCTCGGGCCTGCGGCCCAGCGACCGCGTGGTGCATTGCCTCAACTACTGCATGTGGACCGGTGGCTTCACCGACCACACCACGCTCGAGGCCGCCGGCGCCACCGTGCTGCCCTTCGGCGTGGGCAACACGCGGCAGCTGATCGATGCCATCCTCGACCTGAAGATCACGGCGATCTCGTGCACGCCGTCCTATCCGGCGCTGCTCGAGAGCGTGCTGCGCCAGCACTATCCGGGGCTGCAGCCGGCCGACCTGGGGTTGAAGCTGGGCCTGTTCGGCGGCGAGGCGGGGCTCGACAACGCCGAGTTCCGCGCGCAGATGGAGGCGCGCTGGGGCTTCAAGGTGCGCAACGCGAACTTCGGCCTGTCGGAGGTGATGAGCATCCTCGGCGGCCAGACCGACTGGACCACCGACCTGCTGTTCCACGCCGGCGACGTGGTGTTCGCCGAGATCCTCGATCCTGCCACCCTGCAGCGGCTGCCGATCCGCGAGGGCACGGTCGGCGAGCTGGTCTGCACCCACCTGCGCAAGGAGTGCCAGCCGCTGGTGCGCTACCGCACGCGCGACGTGGTGACGGTGACCGGCACCGAGCCCGGCCCCGACGGCCGCACCGCCTGGCGCTTCCGCGTCAGCGGGCGCACCGACGACATGTTCAACGTGCGCGGCATCAACGTGTTCCCGAGCGCGGTGCGCGCGGCGATCGAATCGCTGCCCGCGCTGAGCTCGGGGCACTTCCGCATCGTGCTGCGCGGGCCCGGCCCCTACGACCGCGTCGAGCTGCGGGCCGAAGCGGCCGCGGGGCTCGCGCCGGCCGACTGGGAAGCGGCCGCGCGCCGGCTGGAGATCGCGGTGCGCGAGCGCGCGGGCGCCAGTGCGCTGGTGGAGATGGTGCCGTTCGAGTTCTACGAACGCACCGACGGCAAGACTCAGTGGGTCGAGAAGCATTGAAGACCCGCCCGGGACCAACGAACGAACGAACGAGCAAAGGATTTTTCGCCATGGACTACGTCACCCTCGAAACCAGCGACGGCATCGCGCACGTGCGGCTGCAGCGGCCCGAGCGCCTCAACGCCATCAGCGCCGTGGTGCTCGACGACCTGCACGAGGCGCTGCGCGAGGCGCAGTCCTCGGCCGACGCGCGCGCGATCGTGTTCTCGGGCGCGGGCCGGGCCTTCTGCGCCGGCGACGACCTCAAGGAGTTCGGCGAGCAGACGCGCACGCCGGCCTCGATCCGCCATCACATCGAGCGCATCCAGACCATCACGCGCGACCTGATGTTCGGCGGCAAGCCGGTGATCGGCGCGATCCACGGCTTCGCGGTCGGCGGTGGCTTCGAATGGCTGCTGAACTGCGACCTGGTGGTGGCCTCCGAGGACCTGGTGTGCTTCTTCCCGGAAATGGACTGGGGCCAGTTCGTGACCGGCGGCGTGACCTGGCTGCTGCCGCAGGCCGTGGGCCACCAGCGCGCGATGGAGCTCTGGCTGCTGGGCGAGCGCCAGTCGTCCGCCGACCTGCAGCGCCTGGGGCTCGCGAACTGGGTGGTGCCGCCCGAGCGCGTGCTGGCGCGCGCCTTCGAGGTGGCGGCGGTGGTGGCTTCGAAGTCGCAGGGCTCGGTGTCGCGGCTCAAGCGCGTGGTGACGATGCAGGCGCAGTCGAACCTCGCGGTGGCGCTCGAGCTCGAGCAGGAGGCCACCGTGGCCGCCTTCGCCACGCCCGACGCCGCCGAGCGCGTGCTCAAGTTCGGGCGTCGCGCCTGAACGGGGAGACCGCGATGAACGTCCGGGCCATCACCTTCGACTACTTCGGAACCCTGGTCGACGTCGACCGCGGCGGCATGGCCGGCATCGAGGCCGTGCTGGCCGAAGCCGGCCTGCGCACCGAGCGGCCGCTGTTCGAGCTCTACCTCGACTGGGACATCCGCAACGTGCAGCGCTACCGCGGCGGGCGCTGGCGCCCCTATCGCCAGGTGGCGCGCGAGGCGCTGCGCGAGACGCTCGAGGCCATCGAGCCCGGCGTCACGGCGCGGCTCGACATCGACCTGCTCAACGAGCTCTACCTCGGCCACCTGGTCGAGTCGGCGCCGCCGCATCCCGAGGTCGAGGCCATCCTGCAACGGCTGGCCGAGCGCTTTCCGCTGATGCCCATCACCAACATGGACAGCGACCTGTGGCAGCGCAGCCAGCTCGTGCGCTTCTTCGACCAGGTCACCACGGCCGAGATGGCGCGGGCCTACAAGCCTTCGGAATCGATCTTCAGGCTCGCGCTCGACCGCCTCGCGGTGCCGGCGGAGTCGGTGCTGCATTGCTCGCTGGCGAGCTGGGCCGACATCGACGGCGCCAAGCCGCTGGGCATGCAGGTGGCCTGGATCAACCGCGGCGCCGAGCGGCTGAGCGTCTGGCAGCCGCGGCCCGACCACGAGTTCCCCACCCTCGAGGGCGTGCTCGCCCTCCTGGACTAGTCCGCTAGTCCGGTTTCTTCCATTCACTTCGAGGTACAGAACATGCGCCGTTTCCTGCTTCTTGCTGCTTCCCTGGGCCTGTGGGCCTCCCTCCTGCCCGCCAGCGCGCAGGACCTGGTCGTCAAGATCGGCCATGCCGGCCCGCTCAGCGGTCCGCAGGCCAACGCGGGCCGCGACAACGAACGCGGCGTGAAGCTCGCCATCGCCGATCTCAACGCGCAGGACTTCCGCATCGGCGGCAAGCGCGCGCGCTTCGAGCTGGTCTCGGAGGACGACCAGGGCGATCCGCGCACCGGCACCCAGGTGGCGCAGAAGATGGTCGACACCGGCGTGCGCGCGGTCATCGGGCACTACAACTCGGGCGTCTCGATTCCCGCCTCGCGCATCTACAGCCAGGAGGACATCCCGATGATCACCGGCGCGTCCTCGAACCCGCAGCTCACGCGCCAGGGCTTCGCGAGCATCTTCCGGCTCGCTGCCAACGACAACGTGATGGGCGCGGCCATGGCCGAGTTCGCCGCCGCGCGCGGCCTGCGCAAGGTGGCGGTGATCGACGACCGCACCGCCTACGGCACCGGCGTGGCCGACATCTTCGTGCAGACCGCCAAGGGCCTGGGCCTCGAGGTGGTGGGACGCGAGTTCACCAACGACAAGGCCACCGACTTCACCGCCATCCTGACCAAGTTCAAGGGGCTGGCGCCCGAGGCGGTGTTCCTCGGCGGCTACTACGCGCAGGGCGCGGGCGTCGCGCGCCAGATGCGCCAGCTCGACATCAATGCGCTGCTGCTCGGCGGCGACGGCATCTGCACGGCCGAGGTGGTGCCGCTGGGCGGCAAGCTGCTCGAGGGCCGCTACTTCTGCGCGCAGAGCGGGCGCCCGCTCGACAGCCTGCCGGGTGGCCCGGCCTTCCGCGAGCGCTTCACCAAAACCTTCGACGCGCCGATCGACGCCTATGCGCCGGCCTTCTACGTGGCGACGCTGGTGGTCGCGCGCGCGATGCAGCAGGCCGGCAGCGACGAGCCGAAGAAGGTCACGGCCGCGCTGAAGACGCTGAAGATGGATTCGATGCTCGGCCCGGTGCAGTTCGACGCCACCGGCGAGTGGCTCAAGGCGCCGGTCACGGCCTACCAGATCGCCGGCGGCAAGCTGGTGCCGGTCGAGCGCAAGCCGTGAGCGCGCGCGTGCCGAGGGATGGCGCCAGCGTTCCGCCGCCCGCGCTTCCTTGGCAGAATCGGCGCGACCGGTCGGCCGCGGCGTCCTCGCCGCGCGCGCCGGGCTGACGAGGACAAGGAACGCGATGACGCCGATGCTCGACGAGGTCTGGGACGTGCTGGTCGAGCGGGCGATCGCCCAGGGCCACGGCGCGCTGCTGTTCGGCGCGGGTCGCGTGCCGCGGCGCGCCTGGACCGCGCCCGGCATCGAGGCCGAGGCCCTGATGGCCGCGCTGCCGGCCGATGGCGTCGCGGGCGCGCCCTGCCTGCCGGTGGTGCAGCCGCGTGGCTTCGAGTGCCTGCACCTGCGCGCCGCCGACTCGAAGACCGGCGAAGCGCTGTTCGTGGCGCTGCTCGCGCGGCCGGACAGCGCCGACCTCGGCGACGAGCTGCGCCTGCTGGCCCGGCTGTGGGCCGCCGCGCATTCGGCCGAGCTGGTGGCCGAGCAGCAGGGCGCGCTGCTGCAGGAGCAGTCGGCGATCGTCGAGCACATCACCGACGGCCTGCTGGTGGTCGACCGCGACCTGATGGTCAAGCACATGAATGCCGCGGCCGGCCGCATCCTCAGCCTGCATCCGCGCGAGAGCATCGGCAAGCCCTTCGGCTCGCTGCTCGATTTCGCGCCGATCATCCAGCCGCTGCTGGAAACCGGCGAGGGCTACATCGACCGCGAGCTGATCATCGACTCGCCGCAGCGGCACCTGCACCTGGTCGACACCGCGGTGCCGATCAAGAACGCGGCGGGCCAGGTGGTGTCGATCGTGAATTCCTTTCGCGAGATCCAGCGCGCCCGCCGCATGGCCGACCGCATCGCGGGCAACCATGCGCGCTACAGCTTCGACGACGTGGTGGGCACCGCGCCACCGCTGGTGGCGGCCGTCGAGGCCGCGCGCAAGGCCGCGCGCGGTTTCGCCAACGTGCTGCTGATCGGCCAGAGCGGCGTCGGCAAGGAGGTCTTCGCCCAGGCCATCCACAACGCCAGCGCGCGCGCCGCGGGACCTTTCATCGCGATCAACTGCGCCGCGCTGCCGCGCGACCTGATCGAGAGCGAGCTGTTCGGCTATGCGCCCGGCAGCTTCACCGGCGCCACGCGCGAGGGCCGGCCCGGCAAGTTCGAGGCGGCCAGCAGCGGCACCATCTTCCTCGACGAGATCTCCGAGCTGCCGATCGACGTGCAGGCCAAGCTGCTGCGCGTGCTGCAGGAGCGCGAGGTGGTGCGCGTGGGCGACACGCGCAGCATCCCGATCGACGTGCGCGTGATCTCGGCCAGCAACCGCGACCTGCAGGCCATGATCGAGCGGCGCGAGTTCCGCGAAGACCTCTACTACCGCTGCCACGTGATCGGCATCGAGCTGCCCTCGCTGCGCGAGCGGCCCGAGGACGTGCCCGTGCTGGTGCACCACTTCCTGCGCAAGTACGCGCAGCTGCTGCGCAAGAACGTCTTCCGCGTCTCGCCGGCCCTGATGCAGCGGCTGGTCGCGCATCCGTGGCCCGGCAACGTGCGCGAGCTCGAGAACACCGTCGAACGGCTGGTGAACATGACCGATGCCGAGACCGCCTGCGTCGACGACTTGCCCGCGTGGTTCTCCGGCGGCCAGAAACCCGACGCCGTGCCGCCGCCGCCGGTGCGCCCGGCCTCCGAGGTGCGCACGCTCGAGGAGGTCGAGAAGGAGGCGATCGTGAATGCGCTGCGTGCCTGCGGCTTCAACGTGACCGAGACCGCGCGCCGGCTCGGCATCGCGAAGCCCACGCTCTACGCCAAGATCCGCGGCTATGGGCTGCGGCTGCAGCGCGGCGGGCGTGGCGCCTTCGATGCCGAGGAGGCGGGGCCGGCCGAGCTCTGACCCCTCAGTCCGCGGGCGCCGCGAGCTCGCCGAAGACCTCGGCGGTCCAGTCGACGAAGAGCCGCAGCTTCGCGCTGAGGTAGCGCGTCGACGGATACAGCACGCTGATCGGATACTTCGGCCGGGTCCAGTCGGTGAGCAGCGGCACCAGCTCGCCGGTGGCGATGTGGGGCGCGACCATGTACTCGAAGGTCTGGCCGAGGCCCAGGCCCGCGCGCAGGGCGCTGAGGTGGGCGGTGCTCTCGTTGACCGAGACGCCCACCGCGGCCGTCACCTCGATCGCCTCGCCGCCGCGATGGAAGCGCATCGGGAACGGCCGCCCGCTCACCGACGACAGGTAGTGGACCGGCACGTGGCGGCGCTCGATGTCGTCGGGATGCGCGGGCTGCCCGTACTGCCTGACGTAGGCGGGGCTCGCGCAGGTGACGAAGCCCACCTGCGCGACGCGCCTCGCCACCAGCGAGGAATCGGGCAGCGCGCCGCCGCGGATGACGCAGTCCACGCCGTCCTTCACGAGGTCCGAGGGGCGGTCGCTGACGCCCAGGTCGATCTGCACGTCGGGATAGCGCTGGCGGAATCCGCGCAAGGCGGGAATCAGCACGAAGTTCGCGAGCGACGAGCCGACCTCGACGCGCAGCCGGCCCTGGGGCCTGGCGCGCGCATTGGCCGCCTGCTCGTCCATGTCGTCGAGGTCGGCGATCAGGTGCACGGCGCGCTCGTAGTAGGCCGCGCCTTCCGCGGTCAGGGTCACGCGGCGTGTGGTGCGCTGCAGCAGCTTCACGCCGAGGTGCGCCTCCAGCTCCTGGATGTGGCGCGTCACCGTCGCCTTGGGCACGTTCGAGAGATGGGCCGCCCTGGTGAAGCTGCCGCTCTCCGCGATGCGCATGAAGACACGGAGGGCGGCGGTTTGGTCCATGGGCATTCGATTGTTCCAGCTTTGAAATTATGAAATGGCCGGGCGCGCATTTATCGCGAGGCTCGAAGCACCTATCTTTCGCGGCCCGCACACTTCATCAGACAGGACTTTCATGCAACACGAGCCGCACGGCCGCACGCCCTCGAACCCGGAGGAGATCACGCCCTTCAGCCTCGATGTTCCCGCGCAGGCGCTGGCCGACCTGCAACGGCGCCTTGCCGCCACGCGCTGGCCCGCGCGCGAGACCGTCGCGGATGCGAGCCAGGGTGCGCCGCTCGCGCGCATGCAGGCCTTGACGGACCACTGGCGCGAGGCCTACGACTGGCGCCGCATCGAGCGCCAGCTCAACGCGTGGGGCCAGTACCGCACGCGCATCGACGGCCTGGGCATCCACTTCCTGCACATCCGTTCGAAGCACGCCGATGCGATGCCGCTGCTGCTCACGCACGGTTGGCCGGGGTCGGTGCTCGAGTTCCGCAACGTCATCGGCCCGCTGACCGATCCGACCCGCCATGGCGGCAAGGCCGAGGATGCGTTCCACCTCGTCATTCCCTCGCTGCCGGGCTTCGGCTTCTCGGACGTGCCCGATGCCGCCGGCTGGAACGTGCCGAGGACGGCCGCAGCCTGGGCCACGCTGATGCGGCGCCTGGGCTATGCGCGCTGGGTGGCGCAGGGCGGCGACTGGGGCGCGGCCGTGACCACCGCGCTGGGCCGGCTGCAGCCGCCGGGGTTGGGGGGCATCCACCTGAGCTGGCACCTGGTCTTCCCCGATCCGATGCCCGCGCAACTGTCGGCCGAGGAGCAGCGCGCGGTCGATGCGCTGCAGGCCTTCCGCGCCGAGGGCTACGGCTACTTCCAGCAGCAGGCCACCCGGCCCCAGACCCTGGCCTATGGCCTGGCCGATTCGCCGGCCGGGCAGGCGGCATGGATCTACGAGAAGCTGATGGCGTGGACCCGACCCGATGGCGATGCAGAAAGCCTGCTGGGACGCGATGCAATCCTCGACAACATCACGCTCTACTGGCTCACGGGCACGGCCGCGTCCTCGGCCCGCATCTACTGGGAGAACCGCGGTGGCGGCGGCAATGCCCCGCTGGCGCTGCCGGTCGCGGCCTCGGTGTTTCCCGACGACATCTTCCGCGCGCCGAAGCGCTGGGCGCAGCGCAGCTACCCGCAACTGATCCACTGGAACGAGCTGCCGCGCGGCGGTCATTTCGCCGCCTGGGAGCAGCCGGCGCTGTTCGCGCAGGAGATGCGCGACGGCTTCAGGACGTTGCGCGCGCCCGGTTGAGGCTGCGCCAGGTCGGCCATCGGTGCCTCAGCCTCTCCAGGCGATCATCAGTTCCTTCGCCTGGACCCGGTCGCCCGGCTTGACCAGCACGCGCTCGATGACGCCGTCGTGCTCGGCCACGATGTGCGTCTCCATCTTCATCGCCTCGAGCGACAGCAGCGTGGCGCCGGCCTTCACGCTCTGGCCCGCGGCCACGGGCACGGTGACCACGGCCCCCGGCATCGGGGCGCCCACGTGCAGCGGATTGCCCGGCTCGGCCAGCTCGCGCTGCAGCTCGGTGGCACCGGCGCCATCGCGCATCACGGTCACGGTGCGCGACTGGCCATTGAGCTCGAACAGCACCTTGACCGCGCCGGTGGCGGGCTCGTCGTGGATGCCCTGCAGGCTCACCAGCAGTGTCTTGCCGGGGTCGATCTCCAGCGCTACCTCGTCGTGCATCCGCATGCCGTAGAAGAAGGTGGGCGTGGGCAGCACCGAGGTGTCGCCGTGTTTCTGTTGATGGCGATGGAACTCGCGCGCCACCTTCGGGTACATGAGGGCGCTCGCGAGCTGGCGGTCGTCGAAGGCCGTGCCGGTGTCCTGTTCCGCCTGCGCGCGCGCGGCCTCGAGGTCGGTGGGCGGCAGGTGGTCGCCGGGCCGGTAGGCGGTGGGCGGCGCCACGCCGTCGGCCAGCTTGAGCACCTTGCGCGAGAGCGCCGGCGGAAAGCCGTCGGGCGGGAAACCCAGGTCGCCCTTGAACAGCGAGACCACCGATTCCGGGAACGCGACCTCCTTCGCGGGATCGGCCACGTCCTCGGCCCGCAGGTCGTTGGCGACCATCATCAGCGCCATGTCGCCCACCACCTTGGAGGTGGGCGTCACCTTCACGATGTCGCCGAACACGCGGTTGGCGTCCGCGTAGGCCTTCGACACCTCCGTCCAGCGGTGCTCGAGGCCGAGGGCACGGGCCTGCTCGCGCAGGTTGGTGTACTGGCCGCCCGGCATCTCGTGCGCGTAGACGTCGGCGGTGCCGGCGCGGATGTCGCTCTCGAAGGGCGCGTAGAAGCGCCGCACGCCCTCGAAGTAGGTCGACGCCGCATGCAGCGCGCGCTGCGACAGGCCCGGCGCGCGTTCGCCGTGCGCGAGCGCTGCGGCCATGCTCGAGAGATTGGGCTGCGAGGTCAGGCCGCTCATCGCGTCGAGCGCGCCGTCGACCGCGTCGCAGCCGGCCTCGACCGCCGCGAGCACCGAGGCGGCCGCGGTGCCGCTGGTGTCGTGCGTGTGGAAGTGGATCGGCAGGCCGGTCTCCTCCTTCAGGGCCTTCACCAGCGCGGCCGCCGCTTGCGGGCGGCAGATGCCCGCCATGTCCTTGATCGCGAGGATGTGCACGCCGGCCTGCTGGAGCTGGCGCGCGATCTTAGTGTAGTAGCGCAGGTCGTACGTCGGCCGCGACGCATCGAACAGGTCGCCGCTGTAGCAGATGGCGCCTTCGCACAGCGCGCCGGACTCCAGCACCGCGTCGATCGACACGCGCATGTTCTCGACCCAGTTCAGCGCGTCGAACACGCGGAACAGGTCCACGCCCGCGGCCGCTGCCTGGCGCACGAAGAAGCGCACCACGTTGTCGGCATAGCTGGTGTAGCCCACGCCGTTGGCGCCGCGCAGCAGCATCTGGAACAGGATGTTGGGCACCTGCTCGCGCAGCTGCGCGAGGCGCTGCCACGGGTCTTCCTGCAGGAAGCGCATCGCCACGTCGAAGGTGGCGCCGCCCCAGCATTCGAGCGAGAACAGCTGCGGCAGCTCGCGTGCGTAGAACGGCGCGATCGGCAGCATGTCGGCGGTGCGCATGCGGGTCGCGAACAGCGACTGGTGCGCGTCGCGCAGGGTGGTGTCGGTCATCAACAGCGGCTTGCTGTCGAGCATCCATTGCGCGAAGCGCGCCGGGCCCAGTTCGCGCAGGCGGTCGCGCGTGCCCGGCGGGATCGGCCGGGCCAGGTCGGCGCGCGGCAGCACCGGCTTGACGAAGGGAAGCTCGGGCGCCTTGCGGCCCGCCATCTCGGGATGCCCGTTCACCGTCACGCCGGCGATGAAGCCCAGCAGCCGGGTGGCGCGGTCGCGCCGCTTGGTGAAGGTCAGCAGCTCAGGCGTGGATTCGATGAAGCGCGTCGTCACCGTGCCCGCGGCGAAGCTGGCGTGGTTGATCACGTTCTCGAGGAACTGCAGGTTCGACGCCACGCCGCGGATGCGGAATTCGCGCAGGGCGCGGTCCATGCGCCGGATGGACTCGCGCGCCGTGGGCGCCCAGGCCGTGACCTTGACCAGCAGCGAGTCGTAGTAGGGCGTGATCACCGCGCCGCTGTAGGCCGTGCCCTCGTCGAGGCGGATGCCCAGCCCGGCCGCGTTGCGGTAGGCCGAGAGCCGGCCGTAGTCGGGCAGGAAGCCGCTCTCGGGGTCTTCGGTGGTGATACGGCACTGCAGCGCATGGCCGTTGAGGCGGATCTCGTCCTGCGGGGGCACGCCGGTCGCGCGTTCGTCGTCCCGGTCCGCCTCGCCGCGCAGACCGATGCGTCCGCCCTCGCTGATGCGCACCTGCGCCTTGACGATGTCGATGCCGGTCACCAGCTCGGTCACCGTGTGCTCGACCTGGATGCGCGGGTTCACCTCGATGAAGTAGAAGGCCCCGGTGTCCGCGTCCATCAGGAACTCGACCGTGCCGGCATGCGTGTAGCCGACCGCGCGCATCAGCTTCAGCGCGCTGTCGCACAGGGCCTGGCGCGTGGCGTCGTCGAGGTAGGGCGCGGGCGCGCGCTCCACCACCTTCTGGTTGCGGCGCTGCACGGTGCAGTCGCGCTCGAACAGGTGGACGATCTGGCCGTGCAGGTCGCCGAGGATCTGCACCTCGACATGGCGCGCGCGCTGCACCAGCTTCTCGAGGTACACCTCGTCGTTGCCGAAGGCCGAGAGCGCCTCGCGCCGTGCCGCGGCCAGCGCGCCCTCGAGTTCGCTCTCGTGGTGGATGGCGCGCATGCCGCGGCCGCCGCCGCCCCAGCTGGCCTTGAGCATCACCGGGTAGCCGACCTCGTGGGCCAGGCGCTGGCATTCGGCCAGCTCGGGCGGCAGCGGCGCTGTCGCGGGCATCACCGGAACGCCGGCCGACACCGCGGCATGGCGCGCCGCCACCTTGTTGCCGAGCGTGCGCATGATCGCCGGATCGGGCCCGATCCAGCGGATGCCCGCGTCGATCACGGCCTGCGCGAAATCCGGGTTCTCCGACAGGAAGCCGTAGCCCGGATGGATCGCGTCCACCCTGGCGGCGCGCGCCACGCGCAGGATGTCGTCGATGTCGAGGTAGGCCGCCAGCGGCTTCCTGCCCTCGCCGACGAGGTAGCTCTCGTCGGCCTTGAAGCGGTGCAGCGCGAGGCGGTCCTCGCGCGAGTAGATCGCCACCGTGCGCATGTTCATCTCGGAAGCGGCGCGCAGGATCCGGATGGCGATCTCCGAGCGGTTGGCGACGAGGATCGATCGGATCGGGGGCAGGGAAGCGTGGGGAGGGGCGGACATGCGGAATCACCGAGGGAAGCCCGGCGCGCGCCGTGGCACGCCACCAGGACAGGTTCACGAATTCTTCGAGCGGCGGCAGGCCTTGAAGAGGGCGCAGGCAGGGCCGGGGCCGAGCTGGGGGCGGATTGTGCCGACGCCTCCCGAGGTGCGCGTTGAATGCTCAACAAGGCGCACTTTGCGAATACCAAATTGCGTGTTTTCGGGGATCCGGCATGCTGCGGGCATGACTACCGAGACCTCCGTCGACCTCCGGGCCTGGATCGGCCGCACCGAGCGCAGGGGCGACGACGTGGGCGCCGCGCCCCTGTCGGCGCTGGCCGCCACGTTCAACCGGGACGACCTCGCCTTCAACCTGGGCAGCGACGTGCCCCCGCTGTGGCACTGGCTGCATTTCATCCCGCTGGCGCGCCAGGACCAGATCGGCGCCGACGGCCACCCGCTGCGCGGCGGCTTCCTGCCGCCGATCGCGCTGCCGCGCCGCATGTGGGCCGGCGGCGAGCTGCAGTTCCACCATCCGCTGCAGGTGGGCGACGAGATCACGCGCCAGTCTCGCATCCTCGACGTGGATGCCAAGCAGGGCAAGAGCGGGCCGCTGGTCTTCGTCAAGGTCCGCCACGAGATCTCGAATGCCAGGGGCCTGGCCATCACCGAGGAGCAGGACATCGTCTACCGCGACATGCCGGCCGCGGGCGCGCCTGCCCCGGCGGGAAAGCAGGCGGCCACGGATGAGGACTACCGCGAGACCGTCGTGCCCGATCCGGTGCTGCTGTTCCGCTATTCCGCGCTGACCTTCAATGGCCACCGCATCCACTACGACCGGCCCTACGCCACCGAGGTGGAGGGCTATCCGGGCCTGGTGGTCCATGGCCCGATGGTGGCCACGCTGCTGCTGGGGCTCGCGAGCCGCCAGCTGCCGCGGCGCCGCGTGCGCGGCTTCGCCTTCCGCGCCGTGCATCCCCTGTTCGACACCGCCGCCTTCGAGCTGTGCGGCAAGGCCGAGGCCGACGGTTCGCAGAAACTGTGGGCACGCAACCATGACGGCGCGCTGGCGATGGAAGCCCGCGCCAGTTTTTTCTAACCAGCAAGCAAGCAGCGATCCAATGACGAAGAACGCCGTCGACAAGTACCAAGACATCCGCGATGCCGTGCGCGCACTCTGCGCCGAGTTTCCCGACGAATACCACCGCAAGATCGACGAGCAGCGTGCCTATCCCGAGGCCTTCGTCGATGCGCTGACCAAGGCGGGCTGGCTCGCGGCGCTGATCCCCGCCGAGTACGGCGGCTCGGGCCTGGGCCTGACCGAGGCCTCGGTGATCATGGAGGAGATCAACCGCTCGGGCGGCAACTCCGGCGCCTGCCACGGCCAGATGTACAACATGGGCACGCTGCTGCGCCACGGCTCCGAGCAGCAGAAGCAGCTCTACCTGCCCAAGATCGCCTCGGGCGAATGGCGCCTGCAGTCCATGGGCGTGACCGAGCCCACGACCGGCACCGACACCACCAAGATCAAGACCACGGCCGTGAAGAAGGGCGATCGCTACGTCGTCAACGGCCAGAAGGTCTGGATTTCGCGCGTGCAGCATTCGGACTGGATGATCCTGCTCGCGCGCACCACGCCGCTGGCCGAGGTCAAGAAGAAGTCCGAGGGCATGTCGATCTTCCTGGTCGACCTGCGCGCGGCCGAGAAGAGCGGGATGACGGTGCGGCCGATCCCGAACATGGTGAACCACGAGACCAACGAGCTGTTCTTCGAGAACCTCGAGATCCCGGCCGAGAACCTGATCGGCGAGGAAGGCCAGGGCTTCAAGTACATCCTCGACGGCCTGAATGCCGAGCGCACGCTGATCGCGGCCGAGTGCATCGGCGACGGCTACTGGTTCATCGACCGCGTGACGAAGTACGTCAACGAGCGCGTGGTGTTCGGCCGCCCGATCGGCCAGAACCAGGGCGTGCAGTTCCCGATCGCCGACGCCTACATCGAGGTCGAGGCCGCCAACCTCATGCGCTTCAAGGCCTGCGAGCTGTTCGATGCGCACCAGCCCTGCGGCGCGCAGGCCAACATGGCGAAGTACCTGGCGGCCAAGGCGAGCTGGGAAGCGGCCAACACCTGCCTGCAGTTCCATGGCGGCTTCGGCTTCGCGAACGAATACGACATCGAGCGCAAGTTCCGCGAGACGCGCCTCTACCAGGTCGCGCCGATCTCCACCAACCTGATCTACGCGTACGTGGCGGAGCATCTGCTCGGCCTGCCGCGTTCCTTCTGAGCGCCATGGCACGCAGCTCCAGCAGGCGCCCGCTCGAAGGCATCACCGTCGTCACGCTCGAGCACGCGGTGGCGGCGCCCTTCGCCACGCGCCAGCTCGCGGACATGGGTGCGCGGGTCATCAAGATCGAGCGCCCGGGCGCCGGCGACTTCGCGCGCGCCTACGACCGGCGCGTGCGGGGCGAGGCCTCCTACTTCGTCTGGATCAACCGGTCCAAGGAAAGCATCACCCTCGACGTCAAGCATCCCGAGGCGCGGCAGGTGCTCGCCAGGCTGCTGGGCCAGGCCGACGTGCTGGTGCAGAACCTGGCGCCCGGCGCCGCGGCGCGGCTCGGCCTGTCAGAGGAAGCGCTGCGTCCGACGCACAAGCGCCTGATCGTCTGCGACATCTCGGGCTACGGCAGCGCGGGACCGTTCCGCGACAAGAAGGCCTACGACCTGCTGATCCAGGCCGAGGCGGGCCTGCTGTCGGTGACCGGCTCGCCCGAGGAGATGGCGCGCGCCGGCATCTCGGTGGCCGACATCGCCGCCGGCATGTATGCCTACAGCTCGGTGCTGGCCGCGCTGATCCAGCGCGGCATCACCGGCGAGGGCAGCCACATCGACGTGTCGATGCTCGAGTGCCTCGCCGAATGGATGGGCAACCCGCTCTACTACGGCTTCGAGGGCCAGGCGCAGGCCGCGCGCGCGGGCGCCAGCCATCCGAGCATCTATCCCTACGGCCCCTTCACGGCGGGCGACGGCAAGACCGTGCTGTTCGGACTGCAGAACGAGCGCGAGTGGAAGGCCTTCTGCGAACAGGTGCTCGCGCACCCGGAGCTGGCCACCGACGAACGCTTCGACGCCAACGCCAAGCGCAGCGCCCACCGGGTGGAACTCAAGCAACTCATCGAGTCGCTGCTGCAGCCGCTGACGGCGGCCCAGTGCATCGAGCGCCTCGACGCCGCCAACATCGGCAACGCCAGCGTCAACGGCATCGCGGACGTGTGGGCCCATCCCCAGCTGCGCGCCCGGGAGCGCTGGCTCGAGGTGGGTTCGCCCGTCGGGCCGATCCCGGCGCTGAAGCCGCCGGCCGACAACGACCGCTTCGCGCCGCGCATGGACCCGGTTCCCGCGCTGGGCGAGCACACCGACGCCATCCTGCAAGCGCTGGGCTACGGCCCCGAAGACATCGCGCGCCTGCGCGACAGCCAGATCCTCTGAAAGAACATTCGACATGACCACCTCGAGCACCCCCGAGTCCATCCTGGCGAGCTTTGCCGCCGACCTGAAGGCCGAAGACATTCCGCCGGCGGTGCTGCGCCGCGCCGAGGACCTGCTCCTCGACTGGGTCGGCTCGGCGCTGGCCGGCAAGGGCGCGCGCCCGGTCGAGAGCATCACGCGCTTCGCGTCCGCCATGGGCGCGGGCGACGGCCGCAGCGAGATCCTGATCCACCGCACGCGTTCCAGCCCCCTGATGGCCGCGATGGCGAATGCTGCGGCCTCGCATTTCGCCGAGCAGGACGACGTGCACAACGGCTCCGTGTTCCATCCGGCCGCCGTGGTGTTCCCGGTGGCGCTCGCGATCTCCCAGGCGCATGGCCTCAGCGGCGCGCAGTTGCTGACCGCGGCGGTTGCCGGCTACGAGGTCGGCATCCGCGTCGGCGAGTTCCTGGGCCGCTCGCACTACAAGATCTTCCACACCACCGGCACCGCGGGTGCCGTGGCCGCCGCGGTGACGGCCGGCCACCTGCTGGCGCTCACGCCCGACCAGATGCTGCATGCGATCGGTTCCGCGGGCACCCAGGCCTCGGGCCTGTGGGAGTTCCTGCGCGACGCCGCCGATTCGAAGCAGCTGCACACGGCGCATGCGGCCGGCGCCGGCCTCACGGCGGCCTACCTGGCCAAGGACGACTTCACGGGCGCGCGGCGCATCCTGACCGGCGCGCAGGGCATGGCCGCGGGCATGTCGAGCGATGCCGATCCGGCCCGGCTCACGGACGGCCTCGGCACGCGCTGGGCGCTGGCCGAGACCTCGTTCAAGTTCCACGCTTCGTGTCGCCACACGCATCCCGCGGCCGATGCGCTGCAGCAGATCCTGCAGCGCCACCAGCTCGCGGCCGGCGACGTGAAGGCGGTGACGGCGCAGGTGCACCAGGCGGCCATCGATGTCCTCGGCCCGGTCACCGATCCGCAGACCGTGCACCAGTCGAAGTTCTCGATGGGCACCGTGCTCGGCCTGGTGGCTGTGCATGGCCGCGCGGGCCTGTCGGAATTCGACGGGCACTTCAAGGACGCCGCGGTCTCGGCCTTCCACGACAAGGTGAGCATGGTCCTCGATGCCGAGGTGGACCGGGCCTATCCGGCGCGATGGATCGGCAAGGTGCATGTTGATACCATCGACGGCCGTCGCCTCGAGGGCCGCGTCGACGAACCCAAGGGCGATCCCGGCAACACCCTCGAGCGCCATGAACTGGAAGAGAAGGCGACGCGCCTGGCCCTCTACCGCGACGGCGCCACGGCCGCCGAGATGCAGAGCGTCATCGGCTGGGCCTGGTCGCTGATGTCGGTGGCGCGCGTCGGCATCCTGCTGGAGCCGGTCGCTTCCCGATGAGCTCGCGGGCCGGGGCGGCGGGCGAGCGGCAAAGTCGGAAAGCAAGATGATCCACTTCGATCTGGTAGACCTGCGGCTGTTCCTGGCCATCGCCGAGGCCAACAGCCTCACGCGAGGCGCCGAGGCCACGTTCATGTCGGTCTCGGCGGCGAGCATCCGCGTCAAGAACCTCGAGGAGAGCGTGGGCACCAAGCTGCTGTACCGCAGCAGCCAGGGCGTGACCCTCTCGCCGCCGGGCCAGGCGCTGGCCTATCACGCGCGCCTGGTGGTCGGCCAGCTCGAGCACCTGCGCAACGACCTGCAGGAGTACGCGAGCGGCATCAAGGGCCATCTGCGCGTGTTCGCGAGCACGACGGCCATCACCGACTTCCTGCCGGCCGTGATGAGCCGCTACCTCATCACCCATCCCGACGTGAACGTCGACCTGCGCGAGCGCGGCAGCGGCGACATCGTGCGCGCGGTGTCCGACGGCCACACCGACATCGGCATCGTCTCGGGGCGCGTGCGCACCGAGGGGCTCGAGGTCGTGCCCTATCGCGAGGACCGGCTGGTGCTGGTGGTGCCCGACGGCCATGCGCTGGCGGCCCGCCCGGCGGTGCCCTTCGCCGAGACCCTCGAATACGAGCACGTCGTGCTCAACGAGGGCACGGCGATCCATTCGTTCCTGAACCAGATCGCCCGCGACATGAACCGCGTGCTCAAGCCGCGCATCCAGGTCGGCAACTTCGAGGCCTGCTGCAAGATGACCGAATCGAACGTCGGCATCAGCATCATGCCGGGCACCTCGGCCGAGCGTTACCGGCAGTACATGGCCGTCCAGGTCGTCCAGCTCGAGGACGACTGGGCCCTGCGCAACCTGCAGATCTGCTTTCGCAGCCTCGAAGCCTTGCCGGGCTTCGCGCGCGATCTGGTCGAGCTGCTGAAGGCCGACGCGCTGTCGGCCAGGCGCGCGTCGGACTCCTAGATTTCGTTCGCGAGTTCCGGCACAGCCGTGAACAGGTCGGCCACGAGGCCGTAGTCGGCCACCGAGAAGATCGGC